>JAZSHA010000009.1:0-18050 GCA_045533025.1 Oscillospiraceae bacterium | reverse complement strand
AACCTGTTCATACAGAGCCTCATCAACGATATGGGTGCGGCGGTTATTGCGGGGTACTCCTCGGCAATCAAGCTGAACACCTTCGCGGTAAACGCTATGGCATGCGTTTCAAACGGAATAAGCTCCTACACCGCACAGAACATCGGTGCAGGAAGATATGACCGTATCCCCAAAGGCTTCAAAGCAGGCTTTGTTTTCACGGCGATATGCGTCGTGCCGTTCCTCGTTTGCTACATCGGATTCAGCGATTTTATGATTGAGCTGTTCTTCTCCGAACCGTCGGAGGAGGCACTCAGAATCGGCACGTCCTTCCTCCGTGCGGCGGCTCCGTTCTATATCGTGCTCGGAGTAAAGCTTCTTGCAGACGGCATACTCAAAGGCGCAGGGGCAATGCGTTCGTTTATGGCGGCAACCTTCAGCGACCTCCTGCTTCGTGTTGCACTGTCATATATTTTAGTGCCGAAAATGGGCTTTGACGGCTTCCTGTGGGCTTGGCCAATCGGCTGGACGCTTGCCGCTGTAATGTCATTCTGCTTTTACTTCAAGGGCAACTGGAAGGATACTGCTTTCTCAGGTGCTCTGAACAAATAAATTCAAAGGAGTCCTTGTAATGATTATTGACGCTCACGCTCATATTTTTCCAAGCAAAATTGCCGAAAAGGCTGTTGCGGGAATTGGTAAATTCTACAGCGAGCTGACAATGGAAATGGACGGAACTGTTGACACACTTATCGAAAACGGAAAGAAGAACGGCATAGAAAAATTTGTTGTGCAGTCGGTTGCTACAACTCCTGCACAGGTTCAGAGCATCAATGATTTCATCGCTGAAAGCGTAAATGAACACCCCGACGAGCTTATCGGCTTTGCAACACTTCACCCCGATTATCCTGACCTTGGCGATGAGATTGCCCGTGCGGTAAATATGGGATTGAAAGGTATCAAGCTTCACCCTGATTTTCAGCGCTTCAATATTGACTGCGATAAGGCAATGGAACTATTCAAGTTGATTGAGGGCAAGCTTGCCGTGCTCATTCATATGGGTGACTACCGCTACGAATTTTCCAAGCCGAAGCGACTTGCAAAGGTTATGGATAAATTTCCTGCCCTTAAAGTAATTGGCGCACATTTCGGTGGCTGGTCGGAGTGGGAAGATGCTGAGGATTGTCTTGCGGGACGTGATAATCTTTGGGTTGATACATCAAGCTCACTATACGCAATGGAGCCTGAGCGCGCAAAGGAGCTTATCGAGCATTTCGGTACGGACAAGGTTCTTTTCGGCACTGACTACCCTATGTGGGAGGCTTCTGAGGAGCTGAAACGCTTCAACCGCATTCCGCTTACTGAAGAAGAACGAGAACTTATTCTTCACATCAACGCTGAAAAATTGCTGGAAATAAACAACTGACAAAAATGCCTTTGGAAACAAATCCAAAGGCATTTTTATACTTTATTCTTTTTCTTATAAAGATAATATACTAACGTTGAAGCTGCTGCAAAAACAATTTCAGCAGACACAGCTATCCAAAACTTAGGTGAGGTCGGGTCGTTTATATTTGCTCCGATAACCGTTGTTGCAATCATACCAGGGAGGACACCTGCAAATGAGCCGGCAAGATATTTCACAAGACCGAAGCCTGTTGAACCGAGAAACATACTTACCAAATCGCAGGGCAGAATGTTTATCACACGGAGAAAATATGCAATGAAAAGCTCATTTTCTGATTTGATTTCACGAAGCTTATCGGCGTTTTTATTTTTACTGATAAGCCCTTCGACAAACTCCCTTTCCGCAAAGCGTCCTATTGTGTATGGTATCAGCAGCATAACAGCTACCCCAACGCTGTTTACAGCAAGCGCTGTAAGATAGCTTGGAAAAATACTTCCCGAAGCCGCTATCAGAATAAGCATAGGAAAAAACATTGAAAGTGATTTCAGTGCAAAAAGTCCTATCATTGCAAGTGCGGCAAGCCACAGGTTTTCGGGTGTAAATTCAAGAATATCCTCGATTGTTACTCCTCTGAAAAATCTGAAATAAAGCAGAACACACACGCCAATCATAATAAGCGGTGCAATCTGAATTACACGTTTTATTACCGACGATGCTTTTTTTTCGTGCATTTTTTTACATCTCCATTCGTTTCTGGAACGGCAACAGGATTTATAGGAGGTGGCGATGCTGTCGGTGCTGACTTTGCTTCAACACGTCTGAAAAACATTTTCTGCACCCTTGTACTGCGGTTACGCAGACGTTTTACAATAAACTCACGGAACAGCGCATAAACAACTGACGATGCAGGAATCATAATCAGCATTCCCATAACGCCCATAAGTTTTCCGCCGATAGTTACAACAAACAGCACCCATATTGCAGGAAGTCCAACGCTTTCGCCAACTACCTTAGGGTAAATGAGGTTACCTTCAATCTGCTGTATAACAAGGAATACAATTACGAAAACAAGTGCCTGTACAGGGTTATCCATAAAGATAAGGAACGCTCCCACAAAACAGCCGATAAACGCACCTACCAGCGGAATAAGCGCTGTAAATGCGATAAGTACACTGATGAGAGCAATGTAATTCATTCTGAGGATAAGCATTACAACTGCAAACATACAGCCGAGAATTACTGCTTCAAGGCACTGTCCCGAAAGGAAATTTGAAAAGGTTTTGCTTGCCTGTGCAGCAATTTCAAGAATTCTGTCGGCAGCCTTTTCGGGTGAAAGCGCATAAAGAATCATTCTTGCCTGATTTCCAAGCTTTTCTTTCTGAAGAAGAATATATATTGCAAACACAAATCCGATAAACGCTGAAACAATTCCGTTTACAGCATTTGTCGCTACGTCGATTGTCGAGGAAAGTCCGCTCTGAACCCAACCCGAAACGGAAGTCATTATTCCGCTCCAGTCAAGACTGAGTTCCGAAAGCCAGCTCTGAATCTGCGGATAATCCTTGAAAATATTTTCGATATACAGCTCTGCCTTGTCCATAAATTCAGGAACACGGCTGCCGAGGGTCTTGAAGGTTTCAATCAGCTGAGGAACAACAATGATTACAACAGCTGTTACAACCGCTAAAATAGCAAGGATAGTAAGCACCAGCGCAAGAGGTCTGCGTGCTTTTTCAAGTTTTTTGCTTTTAGGAAACAGCTTTCCCTCAATTGCACGCATAGGTACATTCACCACAAATGCAATTGCTGCACCTACCACAAACGGAAGGAATATTGCTGCAACGCCTTTGACAAATTCAAGCACAGTACTGAAATTGCGGAATATTGAAAAAATAATTGCGGCGGCTGTAATAATGCCGATAATTTTCCATATTGTTTTTTTATCCAAAGTCATATAAAATCTCCTCTCAGATGTTTTGTCCAAAACTCACATCAGTGGTGCAAAAAGTCTTAGGATACGTCCTGCAAGCTGTTTAAAAATATTATATTTCATACAGTCCTCAAGAGTAATTTCAACGCATTTTTTCAAGGTTTCCTGCATATCCTGCTCAATATCCTCAACTACGGGGCTGCGGTAAAAATAGCAGGCACACTCAAAATGCAGGAAAAGGCTTCTGTAATCAAGATTTATCGAACCCACAACTCCCTTTACTCCGTCGCTGACAAATGCCTTTGAGTGAACAAACCCCGGCGTATATTCATAAATGCTTACTCCGCAGCGGATAAGCTCCGCATAGTAGGAGCGTGCCAGCAGATATGCGTACAGCTTATCTGGAATATGGGGCATTATGATTTTAACGTCCACACCTCTTTTTGCGGCGTAGGTAAGTGCTTGCATCATCTCGTTATCGAGAATAAGATATGGCGTCATTATATGCACATATTTTTCCGCACGGTTGATAATATCCATATAAACAGTCTGCCCAACATTTTCGTTATCGAGGGGACTGTCGCCGTATGGGAGCACAAACCCGTCGGTGCACAAATTCTTCTCGGCAAGCTCGGGAAAGTCACTGCGAATAAACTGCTCGTAATTGTCTTCCCTGCCGATGTCGTTGATATTCCAGCTTTGCAGGAACATAATTGTAAACCCTGCCACGGCTTCACCCTTTATCATAACAGCATTGTCCTTCCAATGTCCGAAACGCTCAATTCTGTTGATATATTCATCGGCAAGATTTATTCCGCCCGTAAAGGCTGTATGCCCGTCAATAACCATAATTTTTCTATGGTCACGGTTATTCTGCACGGTAGAAAGAACAGGCTTTATAGGGGAAAACATTCTGCACTTTATTCCCTTTGCAGCAAGCTGCTTCGGGTAATTATAAGGAACAAGCGTAAGACTGCACATTCCGTCATACATAAATCTTACATCGACGCCCTGACTTGCCTTTCGCACCAATATTTCCAGTATCGTATCCCACATTTCGCCACGCTCAACTATGAAATACTCCATAAAAATAAATTTTTCCGCTTTTTCAAGCTCCTCAACCATAGACGCAAAGGCGTCCTCACCTATTGGATAATATTCAGCGTAGGTATTCTTCCATATCGGATATCCTGCGTGCAGCTTCATATATACGGCAAGATTTTTTTCCTGTCTGCTGATTTCGTCAAGCTCTTCAAGGGTAATTTTATTCTGCGGAATAAAGGGGGAGGTTTTGTCTATAAGCTGGAGAATACGTCTGTTCATAATATGGGTACCAAGCTCAAGCTTGGCGTAAAGATACATAATTGTACCAAAAACAGGTATAAGCATTACTGGGACAACCCACGCAAGCTTGAAATACGGATTTGTATTGTCGTTGATAATCCATATCAGCACGATTGCTGACAGAATAATCGAAGCAACGGAAAAATATGCAAAGCTGTCGCTGAAAAAGCTAAGTCCTACCACAATAATTGCAATCTGAAGCGCAAGACCGATAACTACAACCATTGTTCTTCCGAAAATTATTTTAAACAGGTTTTTTAATTTCCTTTTCATTACAGCCACCTTTAGCACATTAAATAATTAATATATATTTTACAACCGTCACCATAAATTGTCAAGCTGAAATCCGCGATTTTATGTGACAGGTTGATGAAACATTACGAAACTGCTTGTTATTCGGGAAAATATGTGGTATACTTGTTTTTAGCATATATTTACTTTGGAGGCTTGTCAGATGGCAGAATATATTGGTACACGATGTATCGTGTGCAGTGAAAAATTCAATTCAGAGGACGATATTGTTGTGTGTCCCGAATGCGGCACACCTTATCACCGTGACTGCTATAATAAAGAAGGCAAATGCGTTAATACTGCACTTCATCAAACGGGAGGAAGCTGGAAGCCTGCTTACGATATCGGCAGTGACGGCTCCGAAAACCATGCAGTAGTCTGCCGTCACTGCGGAAATGTAAACCCTCCGCTGACCCTTTTCTGCCGAAGATGCGGTATGCCCTCAGAAAACATCCGCAACGAAAGCGATATGGCTAAGCAAACCTATATGGGTTTTGATATAAACGAAAATCCTGATGCTTACAATCAGAATATGAACAGCTCAATAAACTTAAACCCATACCTCATCAATTTTTCTGACCCTCTTTGCGGCTTCAATCCCGAGGAGGAGCTTGAGGAAGGAGTGAAAATGGCTGATATGGGTGATTTCGTTGGCTCAAACACCCATTACTATCTTCCTATTTTCAAGCGTATGAAGGAAACGGGACACTTTTTAAGCTGGAATTTCTGTGCAATGCTTTTCCCTGAGCTTTATTTTGCATACAGAAAAATGCCGCTGATTGCTCTTGCGGCGTGGATTATAAGAACAATTTCCCAAATTCCTCAGAACATTGTTATGCTTTCTCAGATGGAAGGAATGGGTGCTCTTTCTGAGGCAGTTTCGGCAATTGATGTTACGAGCAGCTCTTTCAGCGGAGTTATGATGATTGGGTATGCACTGTTTTATTCGCTGCTTTTCATTTTCGGATTTAATGCAAACAAATTTTATTTCCACTCTGCTGTAAAGAAAATCAAGAAGGTAAAATCTGCTTATGATGGAATGGACGCAAGGGGGCAGATTGTCAGAAAAGGCGGAACATCTGCGCTTCTGTTGGTGCTGTTTATAGTTCTTATGATTATACCTTCGGCAGTAATTTATTGTATGCAGTTTTTCCCTGCTATTGGGACGATATAGGCTGCAAGGAGGAAATCTATGAAATTCAGAAAAATCGCTGCTGTTATTATGGCAGCTTTGCTTGCGACAGGTATGACTGCGTGCCGCAAGGATTATACAAGAGAAGGCGGAGAAATCACTACTGCTGACGTTGAACTGCTTAAACAACTCGCGGAAACAACCGTTGTGGAAACCAATCTTTCTGAGGGTGTCCCCATTGATGAGCAGGATGACTCCGACGCAAGACTTGTTCTTGACCGTGAGGGAGTGCTTATCAAAGCACCAAAATCCGTAAACAAGATTGCTTCGGGTTCCGAAAGAATTACACAGCTACTCATTGACCTTGGACTTGGCGGGAAAATCGCTGCCGCTGACAAGGACTCGGCAAATGTTGCTGGTATAAGTCCAAGCATCTGCACGCTCAATAAAAAAATCATTACTGCTTCTGCGCTGGAAGACATTGAGCCTGATGTGGTAATTTTAAGCGGCACGTCTGCCGATAACGTTTATACAACACTGAACAATGCAGGGATAAATGTAATATGTGTGCCTGACTCAACTACAATTGAAAGCGTAAAGCTTGATATCGAATTTCTTGCTTCGTATCTTTCCGTAGAGGAAAAGGGTATGGAAATAATTGACGAGATTGACACGGCTGTAAATACTGTTGCGGAAAAAGCCGCAGGCGTTCCTGCCCGCAAGGTTTATTTTGAGGAACAGGCTATTCCTGAGTTCAAAGCATACGGCGACAACACTCTTGCACTTGAAATCGTATCTCTTGCAGGGGGCGTAAATGCTTTTGCAGGGCAAAACGGAGTTGCTGTGGTTACATCAGAAAATATTATCACTGCTAATCCCGATGTAATCCTCACTACGATTTCGTATGACGGCTATGACATAAATGAAATTTCCGCACGAACAGGTTGGAGTACAATCAACGCTGTAAAAACAGGTTCAATCCGTCCAATAAACAAGGTTTCCGATACTGCTTCAATTACTGAAAGCATTTATGAAATCGCAAAAGCAATTCACCCTGAGCTTTATACAGAATAAAAATTTTCCTGCTTTGTCAAACAAGGCAGGATTTTTTTGCAAGGTTTTACACTTTAAAAGGTACTTATAAAGTGAAAGGGGGTAACGCAGTGGAGGACGAAAAAATAATCGAACTGTTTAACGAACGCTCCGAGGAGGCTGTAAAGCAGCTTCGGAGCAAGTATGGATCGCTTGTGAAAAGTGTGATAAAGCGTGTGCTTGCGGACAAATCGGATGCTGAGGAATGTGAAAGCGATACATATATGGCAGTGTGGCAGGTTATTCCGCCGCAGAAGCCTGCAAATCTTTGTGCATTCTTGCTTCGTATCGCACGAAATCAGGCACTGAAAAAATACCGTTTTCTCTCTGCGGAAAAACGATGCAAAAATGTTACTATTTCACTTGAAGAAATCGGTGAGCTTGTTTCTGATGAACAGCGCGTCTACAGTGACAGCGAATTATCCGACCTTATCAACGGATTTCTTGCTACACTTAACGAGGAAACAAGACGGATTTTCATACTGCGGTACTGGTATTTCCACTCTGCACGGGAAATCGCAGACAACTGCGGAATAACCGTCAGCAAAACGGAAACGTTACTCTGCCGCACACGAAAAAAACTGAAAAAGTATCTTGATGAGAAAGGAGTAAAACCATGACTGAATATGAACTTGAAAGAATGATATCTCTTGCAGATGACAAATACATTGAAGAAGCCTTTGAGCAAAAAATACAGATGAAGAACAGACTTCCTGCCGCAATACCGTTTGTTGCAGCAGCGGCGGTTCTGTGCGGTTTGTTTTTTGCGGCACGTCCGACAGAAACAAAAATTGAAAATATGGTAGCCTCCGAGGTTACGGGCGTTACAACTGCTGTTGAGGAGTTGGACGAGTATAATGAGAATTTGCGGTATTGGAAGTATTTTGATGGGGATGATGACACAGCGCTTCCGAGAGGAACACCCCCTGACTTTATTTATGCAAAAATCCTTATTCCCAATGATTACACCGAGGAAATTGTTAATTTTGATTTTGGGTACATACCAAGCGGCGCAGTTATTTATGTAGATGAAAATAATGTCCCAAACAATTTAACCTTTTCAATCAACGCAGGAAAAACAAAGGAAGGGTTTGAAAAAACTGCTTTATTCGGCATCAATAATGCGTATGAGATTACAGAAAAAGAAGAACATTTCACGCCTGAAATTCTGAACGGCGTTGAAATTTACGGATATGAAACCGAGGCATATTTGTGTGCAGATTTCATTATGAATGAGCAGATGTACAGCATTAATTTTTCCAATATAGGCTACAAGGAAGCCGTTGAAATTATCGAAATGATTATCGAAAGTAAGCTTTCCATTGCTGATTTTGATATTTCAAATGGAACCATTCTTACACAGTATAAACTTGGAAATCTGTCCTTCTCATTTTTACCATATTTGGCCTCTCCCGTTGAAGGCGAAATTTCCGCCCCTTACGGCAACTTACAAAGCAAATTTCACAAAGGTATCGACTTCAGAGCCGACAAAGGCACGCCTGTTTATGCGGCTGCTGACGGTATTGTAATTGAGCCCGTTAATGTTGACACAGGTGACGGAAAAAACGTTATTATAAGTCATTACACCAATGTAAATACATTCTATGCACATCTCAGTAAGGTTATCGTAAATGAGGGTGACAAGGTTAAGCAGGGTGACCTTATCGGATATGTTGGCTCAACAGGTGAGTCAACAGGGTCTCACCTTCACTTTGAACTTTGCATTGACGGAGAATATGTTGACCCGATTGATTATTTCAGTGACCAGGCAAAAGCTGATATTTTACTCCAAAATGAATTGGGAATGCACGAACTTCTTGAAAGTGAATTTTCACAAATCCACCTCCCCAACCAGTCAACCGAAAACTAAAAACAACGGACAGCCGAGGGGCATCCCCTCCGCCAAGCCGTAATTCACAAACAAAGGGTATCGAGTTTTGTTGCTCGGTACCCTCACTTACTTTTATTCGGTTATTACTCTAATGGTTGTCCGTTATTTTATCAATAATTATCCTTCTCCATTTCTGCTTTCATATAGAAATGGTAAATCGGCGCAATCGCCTTGAAATCTGCAGCAATCTTCTCCGCCAGCTTATCGCTGAACAACAGCTGGAAATCCTTGCTTTCACAGCTTACACCCATACTCTTTCGGTTGAGCCAGTCCTGCTTGTCTGCACTCTCCTCGGGGTAGCGGTTACGCTTATACAAATCGCCGTACAGCGTAAAAACGTCCTGTCTCTTATAAGCTTTAAATGCAGCTTTGAAGCTTTTATCGTCGGCAAGTATCAGCTTCCTCATTGAGTCCAGAGTGTCCGTACCTGCACAGTAAAACCCACAGCCGTAGTCCATACCGCTTGGTGAAATGCTGAAATAGAATTCGGGCAGTGCCCTCTCCCCTTTCGGGTGACGGAAGCTGTACCACACATAATCACGGAAAATTGACTTGCCCCGTGCGTAACGTGCGTCACGGTAAAGGCGTGAAATCTTCCTTGGGTCACATACGAACTCATCATCAATTTCCAGCATTGTTTCCGTCATAGCTGTTACAAACTCAGCAAACGGGTCGGCAATTAATTTTTTGTAATCTTCCTTATGCTCATTGTACCATACACGGCTGTCGTTGAGCATATTTTCAAAAAGAAAGTCGAGTGATTGTGCTGAAAATGGCATAGTTACCTCCAAAAATTCGGACTGCCCCAAAAGGCAGTCCGTATCTGTTATTATATTTATTACAACGGCGCAGAATGGATAAGACCGTCCTCGCTGAGCGAAACTCTTGTACGGACGTATTCAGCTTCCGCCTTGAATACCTGGTCGTTGATAATAATCTTTACGCCCGGGTACATATATCCCTTACAACCGATTGAAAGGAACTGCTTGTTGGAAAGAGAAGTGTCAATTTCATCAATACGCTTCTGGATTTTCTTTATATCCATACCCATAACGATTTTCTGTCGGCAGGCATTACCAAGCATTTGCTCCTTCTCCTCGGGGAGAGTATGGAGCTCTTTCTTCTTTTCATTGAGGAAGTTGATAACCAGCACCAAATCATCAAGAGTTTTCTTTATCTTTTCCATTTCACTGAGCAGAGCAGTTTTTTCCTCTGCAAGAAGAGCGTTATCACCCACAGTAAGCATTGTCGGGGTGTAGTTCTTTGTACCGATATTAGGAATTTCAACACTGGTAAGGCTTGTATATGAACCGCCCATAAGACCACCGTGAGTTCCCTTTACACTGAGGTTTCCACAGTATACATCGCAGATTACAAAGTTGGAAGAAATCAAATCCCCATCACAACGGATATTGGAATGTTCACAGAAATTGATTGTTACTGAGCCGTGAGCCATAATCTTTGAGTTGATACAGCCCTTCTTGATAATGATATCTCCATCACATTCAAGTGTAGCTCCATTAACATTTCCCGAAACAACAATATTTCCCTTTGACGCAATCTTGAAGCCTTCCATTACTTCGCCCTTGACGATAACGTCACCGACAAAGTTGATATTTCCCACAGAAGCGTCAACATCGCCTGCAATGGTTACAACCTGGTCAACTACAAAAGCATTGCCCTTGAAGTTGATATTACCGTCAGTTGAAGCAACAATCTGGGTTTCATCTTCATTAAGCTCTGTATTTGTTCCCAAAGTAAAGGAAGCCTTTTTGCCGGGAATTTGTCTCAGCAGCTGACCCTTTACGTCAGTACCAGGCTCACCTTCGGTTGGGTGAGTAATATCTGCGATAACATCGCCCTTGTGAACAGTTCTGATAAGGCCGAGATTTTTATAGTCAACAAATCCGTGTTCATCTTCAACAGGGGCAATCTTAACCTGTCTTTCAAAGTGGTAGGTAATTGTGCCGTCAACACCATTTACAGCGGGAGTCCACTCAGCAACAAGAGTACGCTCGTTGTAGAGACGGTTTTCGGCAATACGCTTTATTTCATCGATGTTAAGTCCGTAGCAGACCTTATAGTTGTTAAGCTCCTGCATAATAGCCTCAAATGTAACTTCCTTTCCGCCGTTTTCGGGCGGTTCTACGGTAACATAAACCTCAGAGCTGTTGGAAGTAATCGTAACGTATATAGCGCAGTCAACAGGCGGTACATAATTATTTGTAAAAGCAGTTTCAGCCATAATGTCCCTCCGTTCTATTAGTAAAAACATATATTACTTTATTATATTATAACTTATTTTTGTTATAATTACAATAGTTGTTTCAAAAATAACACATTTTTGTTAATAAGCTACAAATAAATCATCTTATTATATGCGTATACAGCTTGCCAGTGTTACTGCCAATTCTTCTATATAAGTCAAAAGGTACCAAGCGATAATCTTGGTACCTTTTAATTATATTTTATTTCTCATATTTTGGTTCGCAGGTAACGTTAATTCCAAGGCGCTTGAAAATTCTTTCATCAACAGGCGAAAGAATTACAGTTGAGTGCACCTCACAGCCTCTCAGCTTTGCAATCTGCTCCATAGCAAGCTTTGCCTTTTCACTTGTTGCCGCACAGATTGAAAGAGCAAGAAGCGTTTCGTCCGTATGAAGGCGGGGGTTAATGTTGCCCAAGTGTTCAACCTTCAAATTCTGAATAGGCTCGATAACCTGTGGGGACATAAGCAATACTTCATCATCGATTTCAGCGAAATATTTCAGCGCATTGAGCAGAAGTGCTGAGGAAGCACCGAGAAGATTTGAAGTTTTACCTGTAAGAATTGTTCCGTCAGGAAGCTCCATAGCTGCAGCGGGTGCACCTGTTGTCTGTTCCTTTTCAAGGGCAGGTGCAACAACAGCTCTGTCAGATGCAGTAACCTCTGCCTGCTTCATAAGCAGTTCAAGCTTGTAGATTTCCTCGTCAGCAACCGTGCCCTGACGTCTTCCACAGAGCGCTGCATAGTATCGGCGGATAATTTCCTGACGTGAAGCCTCGCATACTGCCTCATCGTCAACAATACAGTTGCCAACCATATTTACACCCATATCTGTAGGAGATTTGTATGGTGACTCACCGATAATCTTTTCAAATATTGCATTCAGTACAGGGAAAACCTCGACATCACGGTTGTAGTTTACAGTTGTTACACCGTAAGCCTCAAGGTGATACGGGGCAATCATATTTACGTCGTTAAGGTCTGAAGTAGCCGCTTCATAAGCGAGGTTGACAGGGTGACGGAGGGGGATATTCCAAATCGGGAAGGTTTCAAACTTTGCATAGCCAGCCTTTACGTTGCGCTTGTGCTCATGGTAAAGCTGTGAAAGGCAGGTAGCCATTTTTCCGCTTCCCGGACCTGGAGCTGTAATGACAACAAGGTTATGTGTTGTTTCGATAAAATCGTTCTTGCCGAAGCCCTCGTCGCTCATAATCAGCTGGAGATTTGATGGGTAACCTTTGATATGGTAGTGGTGGTAAACCTTGATGCCGAGCGCTTCAAGACGTTCCTGAAAAGCGTCAGCAGAAGCCTGTCCCTCATACTGAGTAAGGACAACGCTGCTTACATAAAGACCGATTTTGCTGAAGATATTGTAAAGGCGGATAACGTCCATATCATAGGTGATGCCAAGGTCACCTCTTACCTTATTCTTTTCGATATCCCCTGCGCTGATTACGATAACCATTTCAACGTCGTCCTTCAGCTGAAGAAGCATCTGAAGCTTGCTGTCAGGCTTGAAACCCGGGAGCACGCGTGAAGCGTGGAAATCATCAAAAAGCTTTCCGCCGAATTCGAGATAAAGCTTATCGCCAAACTGAGAAATGCGTTCTCTGATATGTTCAGACTGCATTTTCAGATATTTATCATTGTCAAATCCGATTTTTTTACTGCCCATAAAAATCGTCCTTTCATAAAACATAACACTATATAAGTATATAACAAACACATCAAAAAAGCAAGAGAAAAAGAGCATACATTTTATTTTTGTGCAAAATGAGAAATGGAGATACTGAAATGAATTTAATATATGTATATACACAGTCGATATGCTATTCATTGTACAGTATGTATAATCAATGTACTGTTTCAGCACACCAAACTGTAATAAACTACAAAACTCAAGAAAATATATACACGACCATTGACAAACTGTATATACCTGTGTATACTGTGTATATAACGTTATACACAGTATACACAGAAGGAGGCGATTGAGTGAATTTATACATCAATGCAGCAGGTGACAAGCCAATGTATGAACAGGTAAAGGACGGCATCAGGCAGGCTATAATGAACGGCGAGCTTAAAGCTCACGAGCTTATGCCCAGCGTAAGACAGCTTTCCGCCGACCTTAACGTGAGTATGATTACCACAAAGCGAGCGTACGCTGACCTTGAACAGGAAGGCTTGATTTACACGGTTGCAGGCAAGGGCACATTTGTTAAATTGGAGGACGTAAGTATGATACAGGAAAAACACGTTGACGAAGCACTTGAGCTTTTCAGAAAGCAGGCAGAGGTGCTGAAAAAGCTTGATGTTCCCATGGAGCGTCTTGATAATGAACTTAAATCCGTTTACAACGACAAGAAATAATTTACCAAATACAATTTGAAAGGAATAAAGTTTGAAAACAAGTTTTCAAACTATGAGTTTTGTTTTCGGAACTGACGTTCCGAATTTTACAAGTAAAACCACAAAACATCGAAAGGAGTGCATTTTCCCTGACGGGAAAATGGTTAATATTATGAATGACATTCTTCACATTGATAATCTTTGTAAGGACTATAAGGACTTTAAACTCGATAATGTGAGCTTCTCCATTGAGCCCGGTACGGTTATGGGACTCATTGGTCAGAACGGTGCAGGTAAGACTACGATTATCCGTCTGATAATGAATATGATTGACAAGACAAACGGCAAAATTACAGTATGCGGCTTCGACAACATTGCTGATGAAATTGCAGTAAAAAACAAAATCGGTTACGTTTCAGACGAGTGCTATCTTTTCTACAATTCAACTCTCGCAAAGACCGCTCAGGCTTGTGCACTTGCTTACGAGGACTGGGACAAGGAAAAGTTCAGCAAGCTCATTAAAATGTGGGATTTGCCCGAAAAGAAGAAAATTTCCGCATTCTCAAAGGGTATGCAGACAAAGGCAATGCTTGCAATTGCACTTTCCCACAAGCCTCAGCTTCTTATCCTTGACGAACCTACAGCGGGACTTGACCCAGTGGCAAGAATAGAAATTCTTGACATTCTCCGTGAATTCGTTGCGGACGGTGAACGCTCCGTGCTGTTCTCCACACACATCACAGGCGACCTCGACAAGATTGCTGACGTTATCACGCTTATCATCGACGGCAAAATCCGTGAGTCAATGAGCATTGACCTTATCGAAGACAAGTACGCTGTAATCAGCGGTGCAAATGACAAGCTGACACGTGACAACGAGAAATACACAATCGGTATCAGAAAGACAAATGCAGGCTTTGAGGCACTTGTTCTCCGTGAAAACCTCAGCAAATTCGACGGTGTAAGCGTGAGAAATCCTAACGTTGAAAACCTGCTAACATTCTCAATATGGCAGAACAGAAAGGAGCTTGCCGTATGACAAAGGCGGATAAAAACAGCTTGAAGCTGCTTGAAAAGGTAACAAAAATGCAGGGCGTTTACGGTATGTCGCTTGTATCAAGAATTATCATACCCGTTGCCGTTCTTCTGATTGATGTTCTGCTTCTTTTTGCGGCGGCAGAGGACGACGAGCTTTATATGATTTTGCCGTTCCATATCTTTTTCGCAACAATTTTCATCGGCACAATGTCCTACATTGCAACCTCATATATAGGCGATGTTCAGTCGCTTGTGAGCAACAACACCGCCGCTATGGGTATAGGCGGAAGTATTAAGGGCGGCGACTTTTTGAGCACGCTTCCGCTTCACGCAAAGGACGTACTGTTTCTGCGTATAAAGAATTTTCAGATACAGCTTTTTACAGCAATCGGAACAACAATAATCGTTCAGATACTCTGTATGCTTGCAGGTAACAAAGGCTACACAATGCACTACGGCTTCGGCGGTGCAACCGTTATAGTGCTTGTAATTTACGAGCTTATTATGATGGCAACGCTGTATATGAGAAAGCCTGTTCCCGTAATGCTTACAACAGCGGCAGCTGCGGTATTTCCGATTGTATCGGTAATGGGTATGGCTTCTTTCGCAGATGACCACGAAAAGTCTGCTGAATTTGCAGGTTTAGTTAAATTTCTTGAAGCTTTCGCAAAGGTTCCCGGAATGATTTTTCTCGCCGTATGCGGTGCGGCAATTGCATTTATTGCGTGGAAAATTGCTGACAACAAGCAGAATGTTTCCTGGAATTTGAGATAAGAGGTGCAGAATGAAAAAATTATCTTTACTTAAAAAAATAAGGCTTGCCTTTATGGCGGAGAGTTGGTTCAACAAGCTTATAATTATGGTGTATCCGCTGTTTATTTTTTATATGGTTTTTGATGACGAAAATTTTCTGCAAATATTTGGTATGATTTGCTTCGGACTTATTGTAGGGTCAATGTCATTCGTTTATATGGCTATGCCTGCAAGTAATCTGAAAATGTACAAGGTAATGCCTATGAGAGCTGCTGACATTGTTGATATTATGTCTATGCACACATTGCTGGGAGCAATTCTTATTGCTGTTCCATACATTATCCTTCTGCCCCTTACAGGCAAAGCTGATCTGCTTCCGTATTTTCTCTGCGTTGATCTTGCTTGTCTTGCAATAACATCAACAGCGGTTATCTGGTACGCAAAGGACAAATACGCTTACGCACAGGCTAAGGACAGGACAGGCGATGAAACAGACGTGAAGAAAAACTCACGCCGTGCTATGTGGACAGCATTCGGCTATATGTTTGTTGAAGGTGTAATCGGATTTATTATTCTTTTTCAGAGCATTGACGCAAATCTTTCCGCAGATGCACCGTGGCTTATCGCAGTTTCAGCTGTCAGCCTTATAATCTACACAACCGTTGCACTCGGTGCAAGAAAAATCAAAAACGCATTCATATACTAACCGTATATTCCTTTTGAGCGTCCTTGTCACATTGCTGACGGGGACGTTTTTTCTTATTTACACAAAATCCGCACCGAAAAAAGCCTACTTTTGCATTTGTCAAATAATTGACAAAGCCGCTGTTATATAGTATAATTGTAGTGGTAAAATTTCATTCTATTTATAAAGGAGTTAATCAATATGAACAAGAATCTCAGAAAAGCTATTATCGCAGGTAACTGGAAGATGAACAAGACCCGTCCAGAAGCTAAGGAGCTTCTCGAAGCTATCAAGCCTCTCGTTGCTAACGCTGACGGCAAGGTTGAGGTTATCGCTTGCGTACCTTTCACAAACCTCGAAACAGCTGTAAATACAACAGCAGGCTCCAACGTTAAGGTTGGTGCTGAAAACTGTCACTTTGAAAAGAGCGGTGCGTTCACAGGCGAAATTTCTGCTGATATGCTCGTTGAAGTTGGCGTTGAATACGTTGTTCTCGGCCACTCCGAAAGAAGACAGTACTTCGGCGAAACAGACGAAACAGTTAACAAGAGAACAAAAGCTGCTCTCGCTGCTGGCCTCAAGCCAATCGTTTGCGTTGGCGAACTTCTCTGGGAAAGAGAATGCAACATCACTGAAGAAGTTATCGCTCGTCAGATTAAGCTCGACCTCTTCGATATCTCCGCTGAAGATGTTAAGAAGTGCGTAATTGCTTATGAGCCAGTATGGGCTATCGGTACAGGTAAGACTGCTACAGCTGACCAGGCTGAAGAAGTTTGCGCATTCATCCGTGCAACACTTGCTAAGATTTATGATGCTGCAACTGCTGACGCTGTAACAATCCAGTACGGCGGTTCTATGAATGCTGCTAACGCTGCTGAGCTTCTCTCCAAGCCAAACGTTGACGGCGGTCTCATCGGCGGTGCTTCCCTCAAGGCTGCTGACTTCAACACAATCGTTCAGGCAGCTGTAAATGGTTAAAAATTCAAAACTCAAAATAAATTTTGAGTTTTGAACTCCGAGTTTTGCATAAGTGCAAAACTCTTGAATAAAGTGTTTTCAAACAGAATTTCTTGAAGGATTTTATTTATGAAAACATCACGATTAAAGCGTGTAAGACGTGAAGAGCAGAAGCGTAATCGGGACAAGCCCCTTACCGTAAAGCAGTGGAAAATTATTGCGGCGATGTGCGGTACAGTGTTTGCAATTGCGCTGTGCTTCTTCTCGGTTGATTTGGTCCGTGCGAAGAAAAATAATCAGCCGCCGATTTTCTGCGTGTCCGTTATGGAGTACGAAAACGGCAGCGAGGATTACTACGGACTTTTCTATAAGGTCTGGAAGGACTATAACCCCTTTGAGGACGAAACACGTTACTATATGGGGTTCTGGCTCCTGCCAAAATCCGTGAATATTTAATTGAAAGGAATAATTCCAATGAGCAAAAAACCTCTTGCTTTAATTATTATGGACGGCTACGGCATCAATAACTCCGATTACGGCAACGCTATTGCTGCTGCTAAGAAGCCTAACCTTGACAAGTATTTTGCTGAATGCCCAAACACAATCATCGGCGCTTCAGGTCTTGACGTTGGTCTTCCTGACGGTCAGATGGGTAACTCCGAGGTTGGTCACACCAACATCGGCGCAGGCAGAATCGTTTATCAGATGCTCGTTAAGATTTCCAAGTCCATCAAGGACGGCGACTTCTTCACAAATCCTGCACTTGTTTCCGCTATCGAAAACTGCAAGGCTAAGGGAACCGCACTTCACCTTATGGGACTTCTTTCCCCGGGCGGCGTACACAGCCATATGGAACACCTCTACGGTCTTCTCGAAATGGCAAAGAAGAACGGCCTTGACAAGGTTTACGTTCACGCATTCCTCGACGGACG
>JAZSHA010000149.1:0-3338 GCA_045533025.1 Oscillospiraceae bacterium | reverse complement strand
AGGTATACGTTCGATTTTCGTTTACCCCATCGAGTTTGAGCATAGTACGTTCTTCAAGGTGAAGCGTGCGATTGAAAAGCCGCTTTTGCCGAAGAAGTATGATAAGTTTTAACTGGTTAACGCTATGAACAAAGAACAGCTCGCCAACTACAAAATGACCGCCGATGAGCTTGCCGAATGGAACAGCCTCGTGAAGCAGATTTACGAAGACTGCAAAAAGGCGGCTATTCCCGAAAGCGAATTCAGGCGTTACGTTGACCCACGTGTCAAGCCATACAATTTTGAGAACAACAGAGGTTACTGCAAGGAATTCGGCTACTATGACGTTTACATTGAAAAAGGCTGTAACGAAATTCGTTTTCTTAGCAGCAAGGCAGATATGCGTTTTTACCTGCTGAAAGAAATTCTGTACATCTGTGGCTCGCAGACGGAATTACACAGCCGTGCAAAGCTTACGCTTGCATGGAATTTGAAGTACCACACCAAATATGACTCACGCAAATTCTGGTTTGAATATAAGATAAACAAAATCCACGAAATTCTCGGGCAGGAATATTCCGAACAGCTTATCAAGGAGCACACCGACCATATGAACCGCTGGTTTCCCGATAAGCACTGGGAGTTTGATTTGAATGAGAGGAAATTTGTTGAAACAAGTAAATCGGAGGAGATAAGATGACCGCAAAATTCGGACCCGCAGGTACAGCGGAAAGCTTCAAGGAAATGGGCTACAAGAAGTCCGTCCAGCTTGGCGAATACCTTGAAAAATTCGGACTTGACCACTTTGAATATCAGTGCGGACAGGGCGTTCGTGTTGGCGAACAGGCTGCACGTGAAATCGGCAATGCACTTGCTGAAAAGAACATAACCGTTTCCGTTCACGCGCCTTACTTTATCTCCCTTTCAAGCGTTGAGGAGGAGAAGCGCAACAACTCCATCAACTATATTCTCCAATCAGCGGCAGCAGTTAACGCTATGGGCGGCGACAGAATTGTTATCCACAGCGGTTCCTGCTCAAAGATGACCCGTGAGGAAGCACTGGAGCTTGCAAAGGCTACAATGAAGAAAGCACGTGAAGCGCTTGTTGCTGAGGGGCTTGGACACATTCACTGCTGTCCCGAAACAATGGGCAAAATCAATCAGTTGGGCGATTTGCGTGAGGTAATGGAAATCTGCAAGGTTGACGATACTTTTATTCCCTGCATTGACTTCGGACACCTTAACGCACGCACCTTCGGTGAAATCAAAGGCAAGGCTGAGTATGCCGCAATCCTTGACACCATTGAAAATGAGCTTGGCGCTGACCGTGCGAAGATTTTCCACTCACACTTCTCAAAAATAGAGTACACCACAAAGGGCGGCGAAAAGAAGCATCTTACCTTTGAGGACACGATTTACGGTCCACAGTTTGAGCCACTTATGGAGCTTGTTTACGAGAGAAATCTCTCCCCGATTTTCGTCTGCGAAAGTGCGGGCACTCAGACCGAAGACGCACAGGCAATGAAAAAATATTACGAGAGTCTGAAATAAATTGTAACCATATTGACACCCCGCTGTAATTGCCTTTTGCAATGTTCGTTGGTATAATTTAGGTATACTACACTGGGGAGATGTTTATATGTTCAACAAAAAATTTATTGCAATTGCACTTTCTATGCTTTGCTTTACAGGGTGTGCAAGTGATAACGATATTCAGCAGACAAGCGTAAGTGAAACAACTACTGTTGCGGAAACAGCAGCAAAAACCATTGCGGCAACAGAAAGTCCCATTGAAGAGAATATTGTTGAGGAAATCCAAGCCGAAACAACCTTTATACAAAATGAATACGCAAACCCCGAACAGGGTCTTGTTTTCTTTATTCAGCCAAGCATAAGCCAGCTTGACGAAGCAAGTCGGGTTGACAATTGGGAATGCCGTGATACTGAGGTTTTGCGTGATTTTCACTATGACGGCGAATGGCAGTATGCAAAAGAGCTTATTTTTGTTTTCTCCAACTATACAAACGAGCCTGTCACAATTGACAGCATAAACATTGTCAACGATGCCGAAGATACACTCGTCAGCTTCACGGACGGCTCGCTTTTCCTTGATATAAATTTAACCGTACAGCCAATGCACAAAACCGACTACATACTCAGAGCAGAGGATTTTGATTATTCAGCCTGTGAGTCGGGAATTTATAACGCTGTTGCAAATGTCGGACTTGAGGGGTACGGCAGAAAATTCTTTATCAACAATTGTGAATACGCACCAACATTTCTTACTGAAGAACAGCAGGAAATTTTTGCAAAAGCCGACGGTGTTATGACGGACTGGTTTTGGACTGATACATGGATTCCTCCTGAATATACCGATACTCATACTACCGATGATTCCCTTACAATGCTTTACGAGGTTTTCACTGAAGAATACGCAAATGAACTTGCGGCAGAATACATTGATGAAAATGGAAACCTCCGTAATATCGACAGAGGGCGAGAAAGTGACATAAGTTATTGCGATCACTGCTTCCTTCCTGTTTATTCAGATGAGAACGAAGTGCTGTTTCAAAACATTGTCACCCACGCACACGAGGACAACCCCTATTTTATATGGTTCGAAACCCTTAACTACCGAATGGTAAAAACCGAAAACGGCTGGAGAGTTGACAGATTTGACCTTTGGAATTAAAATATACATATAAATCCAATCCGAAAGGACGTACCCAATATGAAAAACGTACTGATAATAAACGGTCCTAACCTCAACCTTTTAGGCGAGCGTGAGCCAGGCACATACGGCTCCGACACCTATGACAGCATCTGCGCTGAAATCAGGGCAAAGGCTTATGAGCTTGGCTTTGATGACTGCGAGTGCTTCCAGTCCAACCACGAGGGCGAAATCATTGACAAGCTTCACGCGGCACGCCTTGACAAGTGCGGCGTAATTCTCAACGCAGGTGCGTACACACATTACAGTTATGCAATCCGTGACGCTATTTCTGCGATAAAAATTCCTGTAATCGAGGTGCACATTTCCAACATCTGTGCCCGTGAGGAATTCCGCCACAATTCCGTAATCGCTCCCGTTTGCTCAGGCAGCCTTTTCGGCTTCGGCAAGGACGGCTATCTCCTTGCACTTCAGGCACTTGCTTACAAAACAAACTAACGGAGGAACTCTATGAACTTTTCCTACTGCCCACAGTGCGGCGAAAAGCTTTTTCCAAAGGACTGCGGTGACGAGGGTGCAATTCCCTACTGCGGAAGCTGCAAAAGACCTTTCTTTCCTTTTTCCTACGCTTGCGTAATCTGCCTCTGCGTTACCGAGGACAACAAGGAAATCGCTCTCATCCAGCAGG
>JAZSHA010000078.1:0-7946 GCA_045533025.1 Oscillospiraceae bacterium | reverse complement strand
AGACTCACACAAGCGACCCTGTTCCGTTTATGATTTACACAAAGAGTGTGAAGTGCGACGGCAAGGCTGTATTTACTGAGGAAACTGCAAAGGAAACTGGCGTGTTCATTGAAAAAGGTTCTTCTCTTATGCAGTATTTTATTGATTTACATAAGTAATTTTATATATAACGATTTAAATCCGCTTTTGATTTGATGTCAGAAGCGGATTTTATTGTGTGATTGACTTTTTATGGGGTGTTTGGTATAATTTGATTGGGTTACAAAAACAAGGAGATAACATATGGATATCAAAAAAATTATTGAAAATGAATTTGGTATAACGATTTTTAATATCGAGGTTTTAGGGCAAGGACTTGATAGTATTGCATATCGTGTAAACGATGAATATATATTCAGACAATCAAAATATGATGAAGTAAGAATTAAATTAAGAAAAGAAGTACAAGTATTAAATTACTTAAAAGGTAAAGTCACTTTAAAGATACCTGAGATTGAATATTACAATGAAAAATATGGTTTTTGCGGTTATAAAGAGATTAAAGGTGAAAAACTTACGCCTAAAATTTACCAATATATGAGTGACACTGAAAAGGAAAAACTGGCACAGGATATTGCGTTGTTTATAAGAGAAATGCACTCTTTACCTTTACCTAATATTAATGAGTTGGAATTGAATGTTATTGATGATTATAAAAGTGATTATGAAGCTTTAAAAGACATTATTTATGATAAAATTCCCGACACCTCCAAAAAATATATAGAGAATTTATACGCAAGAATATTTGATGATGAACGAATAGCTCAATATGATAAAGCATTATGTCACAATGATTTAAGCTGTAATCATATCATAATTCAAAATAATAAAGCTGTTGGTATAATTGATTTTGGCGATGCTGCTATTACTGACAAGGATAAGGATTTTGTATATCTGCTTGAAAACAGCTATCAAGAAATTGGCAGAGAATTTGGTTTGAAGGTTTTGGAATATTATAATCATTTAAATATAGATACAGCAATTTTAAAGGCAGATTTGAATGATGAATATTACCCTATTGAACAAATACTGGGCGGACATACAAAAGAATTGGATAGTATGTATACTGCGGGATTAAATAAGATAATAAATATCAGATAATAGAAAAATCCAGAGAAGCATTAAATTCTTCTCTGGATTTTTTGTTTTATAAGATATTATCCAATCAAAAATTCAATAAGCGAAATTATCCACGGGACTACATACGGCAACAGAATAATCACAATGTTTGCAATCATGAGCCGTTTGCTGATTTGGAATTTATGTTTTGTCCATTCCCTTTTATACAGGAAGATACTGCTCACTATTCCGCCAATAATATGAATTGGTATCAGCACAAGCGTTAAACGGTAAATCGGGATATCCTGAAATAGTGCATCCTCGCCTGTTACTCCCCACATAAAAAAGAGAAATCCGCCGAGTATTGAATACAGAATAAATGATATCAAATCAATTGCTGTATTTTTCTTGCTGTTCATAATTTTGCACCTTATTTATTCAATATCTCGTTGTAGATTTTTTCCTGTCCGTCAAGCTGTTCTGCAGCATTGTCGAGGGTTGTCTGTGTGATGTGCTCGCCGCCGAGAATTCTTGCGATTTCGGAAACTCGCTGGTCGTGGTCAAGGCGGTACACGTTTGTATATGTGCTATCGTCGTGGTTTGTTTTTTCGATAAGCAGATGGTTGTCTGCCATAACTGCAATCTGTGAAAGATGGGTTACGCAAAGCACCTGACGGGATTTTGACACCTGACGGAGCTTTACGCCGATTTTCTGTGCAGCACGTCCGCTTACACCTGTATCGACCTCATCGAAAATCATCGTAGGGATATCCTCTTTTTCGGCGATAACGTTCTTGATTGCAAGCATTATTCTTGACAATTCACCGCCCGAAGCTATTTTTGCAATTGGTTTAAGCGGTTCGCCCGGGTTTACGGAAATGAGCATTTCCATTGTATCCATACCCATTGAGGTAAGCTTGCCTTTGGTTTGCTCAAAGACAATTTTTACATTAGGCATATCAAGGAATTTTAGCTCCTCAGAAATTTTCTCCATAAGCTTTTCAGCTGCTTCCTTGCGCAGTTCGGAAAGCTTTTCTGCTTTTTCTGAGACCTCAATTAAAAGCTTTTCCTTCTGAATTGTGAGGTTTTCGATTTCCTTGGAATAACCTGAAATTTCGTTTGCTTCGCTTGTATAGGAATTGTAGCGTGAAATAAGCTCTGCAAGTGTACAGGAATAACGCTTTTTTACGTTGTAAAGCTGTTCCCTACGTTCTGAGAGGTAATCGTAACGCTGCTCGTCGATATCAATTGAATCAAGCAGACGTGATACTTCGGAGGCAATATCGGAAATTTCAATTTTCACTGTTTCAAGACGCTCGGTAAGTTTTGACAATTCGGGAATTATTTCTGCATGGTTAGACAAATCCTTTATGATTGTATCGATATTTTCAGTCATTCCCGAATAATCGTCGTCACCGCACATTGCTGTATAGGATTTTGAAAGCACATCAGCGAGAACTGCGCTGTTATTTGCAACATTGAATTCATTTTCTACAGCTGTATCTTCGTTTTCGTCCTCCAATTCAAGTGCTCCGACGTCGTTAATGAACTGATTAAGGAACTCAATACGCTGTTGTTTTTCCTGCTCCATAACAGCAAGCTGTTTGATTTTTCTTGCGGTTGTCTGTAGGTGTTTGAAAATTTGCTGATAATCAGTAAGCTCATTATCAAGTTCGGCGTAGCTGTCAACTATGTTTATGTGCTTTTCGGGGTACATAAGTATACGGTTGTCATGTTGACCGTGAACATCAATAAGGGTTTCCCCTATTTCTTTTATTACAGAAACAGCTGTCGGCTTGGAATTTATTCTTGCTGTACTCCCTCCATCGGCTGAAATTTCACGGGTTATCATAAGTTCGTCATTTTCATTGCTTATTCCCAATTCTGCAAGCTTATTTTTTGTAACATCAGTAAGATTGCGGAACAAAGCTGTTACAACAGCTTTATCGCAGCCAGAACGAACGATATCCTTGCTGACACGTTTTCCAAGAACAGCATTTATTCCGTTAATAAGTATTGATTTACCTGCACCTGTTTCGCCTGTAAAGACGTTAAAGCTTTTGTTAAATGGAATTTCAGCTTTCTGAATTACTGCAAGATTTTCGATATATAATTCACTTAGCATAATTCTGCCCTTTCGTTGAAAGTTTATTTTACAAGTGCACGAAGCTCCTCCGTAAATTCGGAAGCTTCGTTTTCAGTTTTCATCAGTGCAAAAATTGTATCGTCGCCTGCTATTGTTCCGATAATGCCTGTATCCTCCATTTTATCAAGAGTTGCACAGGCTGCCTGAGCCATTCCTGTGTGGCACTTTATAACAACCGTGTTCATTGCATATACAACATCAATAACAGCGTCCTTGAAAATTGCAGGACACTGTACAGCTTTTTTCTTTACACAGACGTATATGTTTGCACCCGTAGCTGAAAGCTTCTTTTTTAAATTGAGTTCATTTATATCCCTTGACAGTGTTGCCTGAGTAACAACAATACCCTCATCTTCAAGAAGTTGTTTAAGTGCTTCCTGAGTAGTAACTTCATATTTTTCTATTATTTCAATGATTTTATTCTGCCTTTGTTTTTTCATCGAAATTCCTCACTTTATAGGTGTCATAAGCTTTTTGTTTATGTCTTCAAAGAATGAATGACCCTTGATATCGATAAGCTGCTGCTTTTTAGCGGATTTTTTTATTATAAGCTTATCGCCGTTGAGTAGGCTTCGGTTTTCGCTGCCATCTACAGAATAATAAACGTTACTGTTGTCCTTATGTCTCACTTCAAGTACACGGTCAGCATTGAAAACCATTGTTCTTGAAAAAAGAGAATGTGGACAAATCGGTGTAAGCTGGATACATTCCGTATCGGCTTCAAGAATTGGTCCGCCTGCTGAAAGTGCATACGCAGTTGAGCCTGTCGGAGTTGCAAAAACCATACCGTCAGAGCGCATTGAGCTGACGACAATACCATCGGTTAAAACCTCATAATCGGTTATTTTAGCATAGGGTCTTGAAATTACAACATCATTAAGTGCAGTATGCTGCGAAATAATTTCGTTATTGCGAACAAGCGCTGCGTCAATCATCATTCTTGTTTCAACGACATAATCGTGAGTTTTCAGACGTGACAGATTTTCAAGTTCGTCTGATTCCATAGAAGCCATAAAACCAAGACGCCCCGTATTAATTCCAAGGAGCAGCTTATCATATTCAGAAGCATAAGCTGACGCCTGCAAAATTGTTCCATCACCGCCTATTGCAATTACTATATCACATTCAGCAGTGATAATGTCAATAGCATCACAGTTAACATATTCTTTTTTTGAAAATTCATTTTGGCAGCTATCTGGAACAAGAATTTCTATATCAAGTTTATTAAGTATTTCACAGCACTTCAATGCTGTCGGAAGCGCATTTTTCTTTCCAAAGTTTGGAAACAAGGCTACTTTCATAATATTCCTCCGCTATTTCAGTTCGTCAAAAGCAGCTGAAACTATTTTTTTATAATCAAAGATATGTGATTGTGTACCGATTTTTAAGTGCAAAAGATATTCGATATTTCCATCTCCACCTGAAATTGGAGAATGAATAAGGTTAACAGCTTCAAGCTGCTGTGAAAAACAGAATGAGATAATATCAGTAAGAACTTTTTCGTGAACTTTTTTGTCTTTGACAATTCCGTTTTTTCCTATTGCTGACTTGCCAGCTTCAAACTGCGGCTTTATAAGTACAGCTGCTTCACCATTATCGGGGAGCAGTTCTTTTATTTTAGGTAAAATCTGTTTTAGTGAAACAAATGAAACATCGGTAGCAATAAAGCTTGGATTAGGTATAAAATCATCAAGTGTAAGGTCAAGGATATTTGTGCGTTCCATATTTTTTACACGCTTATCATTAATAAGAGTTTCGTCAAGCTGGTCGTGGCCTACATCTACAGCATAAACATAAGCTGCTCCGTTTTGAAGCATACAATCAGTAAAACCGCCCGTTGAAGCTCCTATGTCAAGACAAATTCTATTTTCAAGATTTAAATTGAAATGCTCAATTGCCTTTTCAAGCTTCAGACCGCCTCTGCCAACATATTTAAGCTGTTCACCTGTTATTGTTATTTCAGTACCGTCTGTCACGTCATACGAAGGTTTTGAAACAATGACTTTGTTAGCTGTTACCTGTCCTGCTTTTATTAAGTTTTTGGCACGTTCCCGGCTTTTTACATATCCTTTTTCCGTAAGATACACGTCAATTCTCACTTTTAACACACTCGCTCATATTTATTATTTTATTCATACCATTGCTGTCAAGGCTGTATTTTTCCATACAGCGTTCAACTGAGCTTTGTGGTACAAATCCTTCTACAGCGGTAACAGTCATTTTTCCTTTATATCCGTTTGAATAAAGCATACCGAGAAGCTTTTCGCCTACTCCGCCTGATTTAGAACCTTCTTCAAAAAAGAATATTTCATCATATTCCATACAAACAGCAATTACCTCATTTTCTATTGGGTGTATTTTAACAAGTTTCAATATATCACAATTACATTTGTTATTGCTATAAAGATTATGGATTATACGTCCGTAAGCTATTGCAAGCTTTTTGCTGTTGTTTTTCAATATATGAAATGAGGCTGTATTATAATTATCAAAATATGATGTATCATTTCCCTTTGGGTATCTGACAGCAACAATACCGTCATCGTTGTATAATGATTTTTCCAGACACATTTTCAACTCATCATACGTTGACGGAGAATACACAGTTGTATTGGGAATTGTCATCAACATAGGAACATCAAACAATCCTTGATGTGTTTCGCCGTCCTCACCAACAAAGCCTGCTCTGTCAACAGCAAGAACAATATGTGCCTTATCAATTGCAGCATCGTGTATAAGCTGGTCATAGGCTCTTTGCAAGAAACTTGAATATACAGCAAATACAGGAATTTTACCTCCTTTGGACAGTCCAGCGGCAAAAGTTACAGCGTGCTGCTCCGCAATTCCCACATCATAAAAACGCTCAGCAAATTCAGAAGCAAAATGCTGGAGACCTGTACCGTATTTCATTGCGGCTGTAATAGCGCATATATCAGAATTTTTCTCGGCAAGCTCACATAATTTTCTGCCAAATATTTCCGAATACGAATCATTTGCTGAATTATCAGGGTTATTCTTATTATAACCACTTGAAGGTACAGCGTGAAATGCTCCGGGGTTAATTTCCGCTGGCTTATAGCCTTTGCCTTTTATTGTATTGACATGAACCAAAACAGGACAATTAAGTTTTTTAGCTGATGTAAGAGCTTCTTCAAGCTCTTCAAGATTATGCCCATCAACAGGTCCAAGATAAACAAAGCCCATATCTTCAAACATTGTTGAATGATAAAGAACAGATTTAAGTGCTGTTTTTGAAGCAGAGATAGCGTTTTTTATCGGCTCACCTACAAAGGGTGTATTGATAAGTAGCTGTTCAACCTTTTTCTTTGCATCAATATATGCGGTGTTTCCGCGGATAGATGTAAGGTATTTTGCAAAAGCCCCTACATTTTTTGATATAGACATATCATTATGGTTAAGAATAACTATAAGGTTGTTATTGCTTTTACCTGCATTATTGAGCCCTTCGTATGCAAGTCCACCCGTAAAAGCTCCATCACCTATTACAGCAATTGTATGGTGTTTATCGCCGCGCTGCTTCATAGCCTCTGAAATTCCAAGGGCAGCTGAGATAGAAGTGCTGCTGTGTCCGCTTATAAATGCATCGTGTTCGGATTCAGCAGGGCGACAAAACCCTGATATGCCGTTTTCCTTTCTGAGAGTATGGAAATCGTCATATCGTCCTGTCAGGAGCTTATGAGTATAAACCTGATGACCGACGTCCCAGATAAATTTATCAGCAGGAGAACGGAATACTCTGTGCATAGCAACAGTTAATTCAACCGTACCGAGATTTGAGGACAAATGTCCTCCATTTTTCAGAACAGTTTTGATTATTATACGTCTTAATTCTCTGCAAAGCAGCTCACATTCACGGATTGTAAGCTTATTCAATTCAAGCGGCAGCTTCATTTTCTTAAATTTAATTTCATTTTCGTTCATACATAAATTCCTTTATTATATAGCCATTGGTATAATCATTGCAATGAGAATACCGAGCAAAGCTCCGCCGAGAACTTCAAATGGAGTATGTCCAAGATATTCCTTGAGTTCTTTTTTCTTTGTTGTTTTCTGTGAATTTGCTTCATCTAAAGGCTTAATCTCTTTTATTGCAAAAATTCTGTTAATTCTGTTAATTTCCTTTGCATGAAGACCTGCTGAACGACGCACACCCATTGCATCGTACATAACAACCATTGCAAGAATGAACATAATTGCGAATTCAGATGACGCAAAGCCGCATTTCCTGCAAAGTGCAATTGTTGCCGAGCATACAAGTGCAGAATGTGAGCTTGGCATTCCTCCTGCACCAAAAAGGCGTTCGGGGTTAAAGCTTTTGGTTTGTATAAAGTGTATGAGTGTTTTTATAATTTGTGCTGCACACCATGATACTATTGCTACTGTCATAACATAGTTGTATGGAATTAAATTCATCTTTATCATTCCTTTTTATTTAATAATTGCGGTTAAGCAAATAATTTGTAAGCTCTTTTAAGAAGCTGTTATTATCAAATTTATCAAGTATTTCCAAAGCTTGATTTGTAAGCTGTTTAGCATATTTTCTCGATTTTTCGATGCCATTAAGTGAAGCGTAAGTTACCTTTTGGCTTGAAGCATCACTTCCGATAGGTTTACCAACAAGCTTTTCGTCGCCTGTTATATCAAGTATATCATCAATTATCTGAAAAGCAAGACCAAGCTT
>JAZSHA010000185.1:0-1594 GCA_045533025.1 Oscillospiraceae bacterium | reverse complement strand
ATTTAATTCTGATTCCAAACAACAACCCCGTGGATTTTATTCCACGGGGTTGAATTTTGTTTTAATTGATTTTAAAACATCTTATATGAATTTTTTAATGCAGGATAAAGGCTGCGGTAGATTGAATAGAAGTGCATATATTTTTCGTGATGGGATTTATTGTATTCATAAATCTCGCCGCTTTTTACTGTCTTCTTGCAGGCTTCTTCAACTGAAGAATAAACTCCTGCTGCACATCCGCCGAGTAAAGCTGCACCGAGCACTGCACCTTCGCTTGTCTGCATTGTTTTGATGTTTACGCCGTAAACGTCAGAGAACATTTCTCTCCAGAATGTGCTTTTTGCACCGCCACCGCAAAGTGCCATATCGCCCACTTCAATTGAATTTTCTTTAAGGACTTCAAGGCAGTCATAAAGTGAATAAGCCACGCCTTCCATAACTGCACGTGCCATATGACATTTTGTGTGGATTGCAGAAAGTCCGAAGAACATACCTCTTGCATCAGGGTCAAGGTGCGGTGTACGCTCACCCATAAGGTATGGGAGGTAAAGCAGACGGTTTGCACCGATTGGCACGGTTTCTGCTTCCTTGTCCATAAGGTAGTATTCGTCAACACCCATAAGCTTTGCAGTATCCTTTTCAGCCTGACAGAAGTTATCTCTGAACCACTTGAGAGAAAGACCTGCGCCCTGAGTTACACCCATAATGTGCCAGCAGCCAGGTACAGCCGCACAGCAGGTATGTACGCGTCCCTTAGGGTCGATGGAAACTTTGGAGGTGTGTGCAAAAACAACGCCAGATGTACCAATTGTTGTGAAAGCCTTGCCGTCTGTTACAACGCCTGTACCAACAGCAGCAGCAGCGTTGTCACCTGCGCCGCCCACAACAATTGTACCTTCTGCAAGACCTGTCAGTTCAGCAGCGGAAGCAGTAACCTTGCCTGTTACCTCACAGGACTCGTAAACCTTTGCAAGCAGGGGCATATCAATGCCGAGAGCGTCGCAGACTTCCTTGCTCCAGCAGCGGTTAGGCACGTCGAGAAGCTGCATACCCGAAGCGTCGGAAACTTCGGTAGCGAACTCACCTGTGAGCATATATCTGATGTAATCCTTTGGAAGAAGAATGTGACGGCACTTTGCGTAATTCTCAGGCTCGTTGTTCTTAACCCAGAGAATTTTCGCAGCTGTCCAGCCTGTAAGAGCAGGGTTTGCAGTAATTTCGATAAGCTTTTCACGTCCAAGCTTTTCGTTCATTTCGTCAACTTCCTTAGCAGTACGCTGGTCGCACCAGATAATTGACTTGCGGATAACCTCGCCCTTTTCGTCAAGCATTACAAGACCGTGCATCTGACCCGAAAGAGCGATACCAACGATATCCTTGTTGCTTACGCCGCTCTTTGTGATAACTGTCTTGATTGTGGATATAGCCGCATTGTACCAGTCAGCAGGGTCCTGTTCAGCGTAGCCGTTCTGTGGCTGATACATAGGATATTCAACTGTTGCGGAGGCAATAACCTTGCCAAGTTCGTCGAACAGAACGGTCTTTGTGCCGCTTGTTCCTACGTCGATACCAATTACATAACGCATAATAATCG
>JAZSHA010000063.1:0-5306 GCA_045533025.1 Oscillospiraceae bacterium | reverse complement strand
TATAAGACTATCCTCAACGCCGATTGTTATCACTATGACGAGGCAACGGGTCTTTATACCGATATGCGTGAAACAGACGCAGGTCTTCGTTACCTTTATGATAATGCACTTCCAATGAAGGTGTCGGGTATTATCCGTCCTAAGGAAGATACCGATACAGCAATGATTACAGGTTACATTGCATATACAAGCGACCTTACAAAGTATCTCATTGAAAAGGCCGATGAAACCGACGTAGTCAAAGCACAGCTTGAAACTCCTGATACAGATGTTATCACAGGTCTTCCTTTCGATTCCACAACAGGAAGCCTTTCCGATGCTGACAAGAAAATAGCTCTCGTTGAATACCTTGAAGGACTCGACACAAACGGTAAGGCAGAAGCGTTTGTTGCTATCAGTTCCGTTCCTACAGCTGAATTTATTCAGCAGCAGATTGATGCAACTCTCGGTGCAATGACCCGTGAAGATATCGAAGCAACACTTTCCGAAGCCCTTGGTGCGCAGGTAGGCGTTTCCGTTGATGAAATTACCGAATATTTTGCTTCAATGTCTGACGAAGAAATGAATGATTTCTTTGCACAGATGATGACTGAGCAGATTAAGGTTCAGTATGCAGCAGAAATTGCAGCTCAGATGATGACAATGACGCCTGACCAGCTTGTTGCTGCGCTTGATATGGCAATCCCCACATATACCGATGAGCAGGCTGCCCTCTACTATGATGAAATTATGGTGTTCTCAGACTCCACATACGAGGACAATCTCAAGAAAATGGGTTGCGTTGATATGGAGTACCCCGCAACAATCAACATCTACGCTTCCTCCTTTGAGAACAAGGACGTAATCGTAGAAGCAATAGATGAGTATAACTCCTCTGTTGAAGAACTCAAGCAGATTAAATATACCGACTATCTCGGTATTATGATGTCCTCCATCACAACAATCATCAACGCTATCACATACGTTCTTATCGCATTCGTTGCAATTTCCCTCATTGTTTCCTCTATTATGATTGGTGTTATCACGCTTATTTCCGTTCAGGAAAGAACAAAGGAAATCGGTATCCTCCGTGCAATCGGTGCATCAAAGAAGAATGTTTCGGGAATGTTCAATGCCGAAACGGTTATCGTTGGCTTTACATCAGGACTTCTCGGTGTTGTTGTAACATATATCCTCTGTATTCCAATTAATATCATTATGTATAAACTTACAGATATCAGCAACCTCAAAGCAATTCTCCCTGTCCCCGCAGCAGCAATCCTTGTTCTTATCAGCGTGCTTCTTACACTCATTTCGGGCATTATCCCATCAAGAAGCGCTGCAAAGAAAGACCCAGTTGTCGCATTGCGTACAGAATAATAAATTCAAACGGCAAGGATTGGTCCTTGCCGTTATTTTGTAGCTTAATATTGTTGACAAATCAACAATTGAGCTGTATAATATAAATATCAATCTGATGAAATTTTACTGCGGAGGAAAATACATGATAGACCGTTTTGAAAAATTCTCATATTTTATTTCCGAAATATCTCATCATTGGCATAAAATTTCTGCCGATGTAATGAATGAGTATGGTCTGAAAGGCCCATATTCGGTTTATTTTACAGCCTTGTATCAGTACCCCGACGGTGTAACAGCCACAAAGCTTTGTGAGATTTGTTCAAGAGATAAAGCAGATGTGTCTCGTGCAGCAGCACTTATGGAACAGAAAAATCTCCTTGTAAAGGAGGGCTCAAGCTACAGAGCCTTGCTGAAGCTTACAAAAGCAGGGCGTATCGTCGCAGAGCAAATAAAAAGAAGAGCAGAAGCGGCTGTCGAGCTTGGTGGAAATGGACTTACCGACGAACAAAGAGAAAATTTTTATTATGCCCTCGAAATCGTATGTAACAACCTTCACGAATTAAGCCAAAATGGCTTTTCAGACTAAAACAGATAACTTAAACTTAAACTGCCTGATACGGTAAAAGATACCATATCAGGCTGTTTTTGTGTTAATATATGCAGTAGATTATATCAGCATAATTCCGCAATAACCTCAACCTCCACAAGCGCGCCCTTTGGAAGCTCTTTTACAGCAACACACGAACGTGCAGGCTTTTCGGTGAAATACTGTCCGTAAACGGCATTGAATTCAGCAAAGTCAGCCATATCGCTCAAAAAGCAAACCGTCTTTACTGCGTTTTCAATGGAGCTGCCTGCTGCGGAAAGTACAGCGGAAAGATTTTTGCATACACGATGAGTCTGTTCTGAGATGTTATTTCCCTCAAGCGCACCTGTTTCAGGGTTAAGTGCAATTTGTCCCGATGTGAAAATGAGGTTTCCCGTAATAACCGCCTGTGAGTAAGGACCGATTGCCGCAGGTGCGTCGTTTGTGTGGATTTTGTTACTCATAAAAATTACTCCTTTCAGTTTTAAACAAGCTTAAAGCCTTCATCACGAAGTGTTCTTGTAATGAGGTTAACGTGCAGATAATCTCTTGTTTCCATTTCAATACGTAGAAAACAGCCGTTTACGCTTTCAGTGTTGCCCTTTTCGTAGTGTACTCCTGTTACATTGCCGCCGCAGTCTGCAATGATGCGGGAAATTTCCTTCAGCTGACCTGGCTTATCGATAAGCTCAATAAGCAGGCTTGAGGAACGTCCCGAATTGCGCAAACCTCTGTCAATAACACGGGAAAGGCTTGTTACATCAATATTGCCGCCTGATACAACCGCTGCAACACGCTTGCCCTTTAAATCAAACTTGTTGAACATCACCGCCGCAACAGCTGTTGCGCCAGCCCCCTCAGCAATCATTTTCTGCTTTTCAACAAGAGCAAGAATTGCGCTTGCTACCTCGTCATCGCTTACGAGAGCAATTTCATCAACGTATTCCTTAACCAGCGCATAGGTGTTTTCGCCTGGCTTTTTCACAGCGATACCGTCTGCAATTGTGGACACGGAGGAAAGGCACTCAATTTCTCCGTTGTTTATGGAATTATACATACTTGGTGCGCCTGCAACCTGTACACCGTAAACCTTGACAGAAGGGCGTATCTGCTTTACTGTGTAAGCAATACCGGAGATAAGACCTCCGCCTCCTATTGGTACGACAACTGCGTCAATATCGTCAAGCTCGCTGAGAATTTCAAGAGCAATAGTACCCTGACCAGCGATAACATTTTCGTCATCAAATGGGTGTACAAAGGTGTAGCCTTCGCTTTCCTTCAATTCCAGTGCCTTTTGATAAGCATCATCGTAACAGCCTTCCACAAGGCATACGTCAGCGCCAAAGCCTTTTGTTGCCTCAACCTTTGAAATAGGTGCACTGTCGGGGAGACAGATAAGAGATTTGATGCCATTTTTTGTTGCCGCAAGTGCAACGCCCTGTGCGTGATTTCCCGCTGAGCACGCAATTACGCCCTTTGCCTTTTCCTCATCGGAAAGCATAGCGATTTTGTAAGCTGAGCCTCTTACCTTAAAAGAGCCTGTAATCTGAAGATTTTCGGGTTTTAGATAAAGCTCGCAGTCTGGAGCAATTCCATAGGCACGTACCATATTTGTTTCACGTATAATGCTTTTCAGCACCGTCTGAGCATTAAAAACCTTGTCGAGAGATAACATAATTCATTCCGCCTTTCACATCAATATATATGCTTTTGTATTTGCTTTAAGGCAAAATAAAAACCCGCCCCAAAGCCTTGCTTTGAGACGGGTGAAAATTATCACTCGCGGTACCACTCAAATTGCGGATATAACAATCCGCCACCTCTTCGAAGTCAGACAACCTCTATGCATTTACGCAGCATTCACGGGAAACGCCTACTGGGTGTGAAAACCTTTGGGGCTTCCGGCTCAGAAGGGATGGGAAAATCTACTGTGTTTTATCGGGATTGCACCGTCCCCGATTCTCTGGAAAAACAGCTTATAGCTTCCGTCTTCGTCAACGCCTTTAATATTTAATTTTCTATATTTTAGCACTGTAAATCGATAATGTCAATAGATTTCGAAAATTTTGTTTACTGTAAATAAAAAATGCTGAAAATCAGTGCGACGATTGTTATATTTGCTGCATATCATTATTTTGCAGTCTGCTTTGTTCTGAAAACAAGAATTACTACCGCAAACAAGGCTACAGCGAAAATTGCCTGAACACCGATGCAGGACATAACCTCACCTGAGTTAAAAGCAATATCAGACTTGCCCGCAATTATATCATTTGCACGTACATACCAGTACGCAGGAAGGAACTTTGCAATTCTCAGAACAGTTCCACCAAGCAGATTTTGGTCAACAAAAACACCGCAAAGAAAACTCATTCCAAGAGAAACAATATTTGAAACAAGGTTTATCACACTGTTGTTGGAAACAAGTGCCGCAACAAGAATGGCAATTGCTGTTGCAATAAGTGTGAAAACAAAGCTGTTAAGTACCGCATAAAGCTCGTTTGCGCTGAATATGCCGCCCTTATAAATCATAGCAATAATCATGAATACAACCCACAGTATCACTACAAGCACTATACAGCCGGCAATAATCTGCATTGTCTGAGAGAATGAAGGCGTACCGGAACAGTTTGACCTGTCACGAACTTCCTTGCGCAGAATTGTAATAAGAATACCCGAAAGCATTGTGATAAATACCGAAAGCAGAATGTACACAAGATATCTGAAGTAGAAATATGTGGCTTGGTTCATACCTGTCCCTACAGCTTCATCACTGAAGGTTTCGATTGTTACGTCAATTTCGTAATCAAGCGCATCAGCAGTAAGTGCGGCAGCCTTTTCAGCATCATTTCCTGCCGCAATGTAGCTGCTGATAGTTCTGATATAAAGGTCAATGTCGTTTTCAAGGTATACGCCTGCATAGCTGTCAGGAAGCTGATAATTTTCAAAAAGATTGTCAGTCTGACCGCTTGCTATCTTTTCGGAGTAGCCTTCCTTTATAACCAGCACATAGTCAGCACGGGTGTAATAGAGTGCATCAATAATTACGTCTTTGTCATTTTCAAGTTCAACAAGCTTGTGCGATTTTGAAATGTAGTCCGTTACCGCACGGCTTGCGTCTGTGTTGTCCTCGTCAATAACGCAAACACCAAGACTTTTTTCCTCAAATGAAGCATCCTGCGGACCGTAAGCCGTGAACATAAGCAGCAGAACAATGAAAATCCCCGCATACATAAGTACAATCGGGAGCTTTCTCTTTGCAATTTTCATAAATGTTTTAAAGACTTGCATATCTTTTCCTCCTTGTCAGCACAAAGCCGCCCAGCGTGAAAATAACAGCCATAATAAGCATAGTAATAATCTTTTCTGTGAAACGTTCGTA
>JAZSHA010000014.1:0-6220 GCA_045533025.1 Oscillospiraceae bacterium | reverse complement strand
TCCTTGGCTCACAGAACGACATGGCTACGATCCGACTTACTTCTACCCTATTACCGACTCGTCCTTCGATAAAAGTGCATACTCCGCTTCGGAAACAGATTTGTCCCTTTCAGATTGGAGAATTGCAAACGTGAACAAAATGGTGAAGAAGCTTTATAAGGCTGCCCATAATGCTAATTCTTCCATTGTTTTCGGAATTTCCCCTCAGGGCAGCGTGGATAACAACTACAATCAGCTTTACGCTGACGTTAAAACATGGTGCAGAAACAGCGGCTACTGCGACTATATTCTCCCGCAGATTTACTTCGGATTTGACAATGCTGCACTCCCTTACGCAGACGTTATTTCACTTTGGAGCAGTATGGTCAAGGCTGACGATGTGAAGCTTGTTATTGGTCTTGCGGCGTACAAAATCGGCGCTGAGGACACTTACGCAGGCAAAAGCGGTAAGAATGAATGGCTGAACAACAATGACATTATTTCCCGTCAGATGGAACTTGCTGAAACACTTGGTAATTACGGTGGCGTGGCAATATACAGATATGACTCGCTTTTCAACCCGTCATCGTCTGTTGCTGCACAGGTCAATAAAGAAATAGAAAATATAGAAAAGTAAAGAACACAAGAAAGAAAAGAAAGGAAAAGAGAATTGAAAAGAAAAAAATCAAGAATTCTCGGTTTGATAACAGCGCTTGCTATGATGGCAGGCTTCTCCGCAGATATTTCGGCAATTTTCGGCAGCTTTACTGCTTACGCTGAGGACGACCCGGGACAGATTACCGTTATTGAGCCTCAGCCCGAAATAAACAGGGACGAAGAACTTTCGGATTTTGTGGAGCCTGAATTCACTCCGATGTACAGTTTCCCTGAAAATATGAGAGGCGTTTACGTTACCCCGACAGTAGATTTTGCTTCTTACGATGAGGAAGGCAACCTCCCTACTGAAGAGCAAATCGCTGAGCAGGTTGACAAGCTGCTGAATTCCGCTGAGGAAAACCGATTGAATTCACTTATCATCAATACAGATTTAAACGGTGAAGCTTTCTACAGCGCTGATATGAACGAAACCGTTGAGCGACCATTGATTGAATATGTTATTGACAGTGCTAAGGAAAGAGGCTTTTACGTTTACCTCAATTTCAGTATCAGCCACGCTCTTGAGGAACTGAAGGACTCAGAACTTCAATCACGCATTGACCGCCTTGCAATTATCGTGCACAGCTTTACGGTGAAATATCCTGTTGACGGAATTATTCTTGACGGGTACTACTCCTCAAAGGACAATACTTCGCTGAACGACTATATGGAAAACGGCTCGGGTATCGGCTTTGAAAACTGGCTTATGGACAACGGCGCTTACGTTTTCAGCCTTACCGCCGATGCAATCAGACGCACAAACAATACCGTGCCCGTAGGTATCGCCCTTAATGATGTGTGGGCAAACTACACAACCGAGGAAAGCGGCTCCGAAACAGAGGTTGACTTTGAAGCACTTACTGATGGTTACGCTGATACGGTAGGCTACATTTCAAACGGATACGCTGATTTTATTATGCTTAAAGCGGAAGGCTCTATCTCCGATGATGAGCTTCCGTTTAACAAGATTGTTGAATGGTGGGACACCCACGCTGTAAATGCTGATATTCCTCTTTATGTTCACCACTTCAACGAGCAGATTTGCACCGATGCTGAGGGCTGGGGCTCTCCCGACGAGCTTGTAAAGCAGGTTATTGCTGCTGCTGATTACAACTCCTACGGAGGCAGTGCCTTCAATTCCCTTGATGCACTGGAAGATGATATTATGGAGTCAACAACGGTGCTTATGAAGCATTACGATGACAACATTGACGTTGAAGGTCTTAACAGCGAGCTGGAAATGACTCTGCCGAAGAAAACTACCTTCAAAACGGAAGAGCCTGAGGTTATTTTTGCAGGCTCATTTGACCCAAACTTTCCTGTTTACTATCAGGGTGAGGAAATTGTGCTCAATGAAGCGGGGCGTTTCTACTTCACTGAGGAGCTTGAAGTTGGTGTGAACACCTTCAAATTCCAAAGTAAGGCTAAGGTTATCACATACAAGATTACACGTACTGTAAAGGTTCTGAAAGATGTTGCTCCGACTGACGAAACAATGCGTGTTGAGGAGCAGTCCACAATTGCGTTGAGTGCAATTGCATATCGCGGCTCTGATGTTACAGCAAAAATCAATGGTAAGAGTATTACTCTTACTGAGGTTGAAAGCCAGCTTGACATTCTTGACCCAAACTCAAACTACACTATGTATGTTGGTTACTATACTGCACCTCAGGGCAAACGAGGTGAAGATATAGACCTTGGAAACATCGAATTTTTCGGTACCTACGCCACAAGGACAGGTGACTTCAACGAGACTCGGACGGGTGCTCACGTTATTGTAAATGCCCTTGCGGAAATTGCCAATGACTACAGCGGTAATATTATCCGTGTTAACAATGACAACACAATGGTTTATGACTATAAGTCAACCAGTGCAAACCCAACTCCAGACTGCGCAAGACTTCCTGCGGGAACTCTTGACTATGTTGTAAAAACTGTTACTTATGACGGCAAGGATTTCTACCTTACCAATTCTGGCAAGAGAATTCGTACAAATGCTGTTACTGTACTTGACAATCAGCCTCTCGGTACTAATCCGATGAGCGTTGTTGCGGCAGGCAAGGACGGCACCGACACGGTTATCAAGCTGAAAACAGCAGTAAAAAGTCCGTTCTCTATGTCCTTCAATAATCAATCCTACAGCAACGGTGGAAACGGAAATCACTATGTTTCCTCGTTTAATGCTGACTCGGTTACCCTTACCTTCGACTACATAACAAGCGTTTCGGCAGGCGATATTTCCTTCCCTGACAGCGCTGTATTCACAAAGGGAACTTGGAATGTTTCCACAAGCGGCGAAATGACTAAAACAAGGCTCACGCTCCAGCTTCGTCAGCAGGGCGTTTTCGGTGGAATTACCTCCACCTATGACAGCGAAGGTAACCTCGTGCTCCGTTTTAACGGCTGCCGAAACAGCGTAAGCGGTGCTACAATTGTAATTGACCCAGGACACGGCTACACAGGTGCATCAACCTTTGACCCCGGTGCTGTAGGTCATATCAAGGAGCAGGAAGCTAACCTTGATATTGCAAAGTATGTTACCCAGATGCTTGAGGAAGAAGGAGCAAATGTTATCCGACTTAAAACAGAAAGTCAGACTTATGTTACGGAATACCGTGCTGCTGACTCAAGGCAGTATAACCCCGATATGTTTGTTTCAATTCACTGCAACTCTGCAGGAAAAACTGCAAAGGGCGGTGAGGCTTACTACTTCACTCCATTTTCTCAGCCTCTTGCAAAGTATATTTCCGCTGAGCTGGGCGAGGTTCTTACCGAGGTACACGGCTCATCTGACGGAACAAACAGAGGCGAAAAATACAACTACTTCTTCGTAACTCAGCAGCAGGATTTCCCGTCTGTGCTTGTTGAAACAGCCTTTGTTACAAACTATGACGAAGCTATGGCTTTGGCAAGCTCAAAGTATCAGCAGAAGTTTGCAAGAGCAATTGTAAACGGAATTAAGCGTCACTTTACACGCACTGATTATTCCTGCTATGGTGACGGAAATGCAAGCTGGACAAACACCGATGGTACATCGGGAGAAAGTGCTCCTATCGGTGACAACTCAACACCTGCGGAAACTCTTGACCCGTCTGATGTTGAAACAACTGACCCTTGGAATAATGATATATGGGCAGATGCCCCTATTGTTACGACTGCTCCCGAAAATGAGGATAACCCTTTTGAACAGGAAACTGACATAACATTTGATGACCCATATAACTGGTTCTATGACCAATTGGGCACCTGATAAAATAAAACGGTACAAGGCGATTTGCTTTGTACCGTTTTTTATGCAATAAAAAAGACCCGTATAAAACGAGTCTTTTGGCGGAGACGGCGAGATTCGAACTCGCGGGGGATTACTCCCTAACTGATTTCGAGTCAGCCCCGTTATGACCACTTCGATACGTCTCCACAACAAGAATTATTATAGCACACTTGCTAAGTAAATGCAAGTGTTTTTCTTAATTATTCCTGCGTTTTTTCTTCAGGGAGAGGCACAAACTGGTTAACCTTTTCATCATACGTATAGCCCAGTTTTTCCATTGCAGCTGTTATTTCAGCACTGTCGGCGTCCATATCCTCGCATAAATCCTCAAAGCTTTTGTAGCTGTCCCTCAGCTTCATATTCAGAACACTCAAAAGCATATATGGGTCCTTTGGCAAAGTCATTTCATTTTCCTCCAATTTCGGTATTTTTATAATTATCACGTCGCCGTCGTGGTCTTTTTCGGCAAGTGTACCGCTGTACTTAGCTACAAGACGTGACAAATCCTTAAAAATGCAGTATTCACGGTACTCAATTTCAAGCAGGTCAAGGTTGGTCATTATCGTAAGCAGGTACGATCTTTCACCGTACACAATTGCCATATCGTGAAAATATCCGCCGTGCCAGCCGTATTTCCGCACCACCTCAGAATTCTCCCCACCATAAATCATAGCGTTACGGCTATGAGTCATATGGTAATGCAGGTTTTCGGAATAGAGATTTTCCTCCTGAATAAAATCGTAGATTGCCTTGGACAATATCAAAGCTGTTTCACCGCAAATCTGAGGGTGATTAAACGCCTTTGAGTCATCATCGTGAGTAATACCCAGCGATTTTATGTATTCTGTATATCCCTCCTCGGGAAATTTCTTTCTAAGCATTGCAAAAGCTGAATTGTCGCTTTCTTCAAGACAGTAGCCTATAAGCTCCTCTATTGTGTACTCCGTGTCAGTCTCCATATCTTTCAGCACGCCAGTACCCTCACGCTTGAAGCTTTCTGTGTAAATCAGCTTTTCCTCCAAATCGGCCTCACCCGCAAGAGCAAGCCTGTAAATGTACAGCATATAAGGAGCCTTCATCACCGAAGCAGAGAAATAATGCTTATCTGGATTTATCAGCAGTGACAGCCCCGTTTCGATATCATAATATGCCATTGAAATGTCATAGTAATCAAAATGTGGGTAGCTTTCAACAATTTCGTTAAGCTCCTCATAAAACTCTGTTGGAAAATCGTAACCGTGTACACTTTCCGTAACAGCAGGTAATGTTTCCGAAGCGACAGGCATTGTATCAGCTGGCACTGTTTCGACAAAAGCTACTGTTTCAGCTGTTGTAAGCGAAGATGTAGCCTCTGTTTCGGCAGCAAATATTGTATCAGATTTTTCCAGATATTCCAAATTCATATCTGAACAAGCTGTAAGCAGGCACACCAAAAGGAGTGCCGCTGAAATTTTTGTTATATTCATTTTGCACTCCCCTTTTCGGACTGATACGAGAATTATACCACAAAAATATTCACTTGTAAACTATATCTGTGCATCGAGTGTAAGCCCATATGACGGTAAAAATTCCTTGATAAATTCCTCCGCTTCTGGCAGATTCATAGCGTGCACCGACTCAAGTGTGCTCTTTTCAGCAGCGGAAAAATCCATATTTCCCATCTGTCTTTCCTCTAAACACTTTATCAGCGCTGAAAGCTTATCCGCAGCTTTCACCAGTTGCCAAAGCTCCTCCTCTTCCTCAGTTTTGCCCAGCAGCGGACGGTAATACTCCTGCAAATCATCAGGGAGATAGCTTATCATCTTATCCTTGGCAATTTCCTCCACACGGTCATACTCCGCCTTAATTTCCTTGTTGTAATATTTTACAGGTGTGGGCAAATCCCCAGTTATAATCTCCGTAACATCGTGATACATAGCCAGCAGAGCAGTTCTTTCAGGATTGACATTTCCGCCGAAGCGCACGTTGCGGTACAGCGCCAACAGGTGCGCAATGAACGCTGTTTCAAGACTATGCTCGCTGATATTTTCGGTAATCGTATTACGCATCAGTCCCCAACGATTGATATATTTCATTCGTGAAATAATCGCAAAAAACTTTTTTTCTTCCATAAAACACCTCGAAAAAATTGTCCCCATCCATCAGGACAGGGACGTAATTATTTTTAGAAACCAACCATAGACTGGAGTGTCTTTTCAAGTTCCTGACGGTCTGTGCTGTATACAAGCGCTGATTCGAAGGAGATTAGCTCCTTTTTGTTCAGCTCTGCAAGGCTGTCGTTAAGTGTGCTCTTTCCCTTGGAAGTCTGAGGTG
>JAZSHA010000089.1:0-4287 GCA_045533025.1 Oscillospiraceae bacterium | reverse complement strand
AAAAAACGGACGGCAGTAAACCTGCCGTCCGTATGTTTATTCAATTAAGAATTTCAAATTGGCTGAGTCTGCACAGACAAAAGCGTCACCTTTTGTTTTTTACGCCTTGTTAACAGAACCGAAGAGTTCCATCTTTTCCTTAACAGTTGCCTTGATAGCATCGAAACCAGGAGCGAGAAGCTTTCTTGGGTCGAAGCCCTTGCCCTGCTGATCCTTGCCTGCTTCAACGTATTCTCTTGTAGCAGCAGCAAATGCGAGCTGGCATTCTGTGTTAACGTTAATCTTAGCAACGCCGAGGGAAATAGCCTTCTTGATCATATCCTCAGGGATACCTGTACCGCCGTGGAGAACGAGTGGCATATCGCCAACTTTTTCCTTAACAGCAGCAAGTGTGTCGAAGGAAAGACCAGCCCAGTTCTCTGGGTACTTACCGTGGATGTTACCGATACCAGCAGCGAGCATTGTTACGCCGAGGTCAGCAATCATCTTGCATTCGTTAGGGTCAGCACATTCGCCTGCACCTACAACGCCGTCTTCTTCGCCGCCGATAGAACCAACTTCAGCTTCGAGGGAGATACCGAGAACGTCACAAGCGTTTACGAGAGCTGTTGTCTTAGCGATGTTTTCTTCGATTGGGTAGTGGGAACCGTCGAACATAATGGAGGAGAAACCTGCGTTGATGCAAGCCTTAGCGCCTTCGAAAGAACCGTGGTCGAGGTGGAGAGCAACAGGAACTGTAATGTTAAGTTCTTCGAGCATACCTTCTACCATACCAACTACAGTCTTGTAGCCGCACATATACTTACCAGCACCTTCGGAAACACCGAGGATTACAGGGGAGTTAAGCTCCTGAGCTGTAAGGAGAATAGCCTTTGTCCATTCGAGGTTGTTGATGTTGAACTGACCAACAGCGTACTTGCCCTCACGAGCCTTGTTGAGCATATCCTTTGCAGAAACGAGTCTTGACATAATTAACATTCCTTTCAATAATACGGGATTTCCCCGAATTTTTCATACAATACAATTATAACTTATGTACTGCCAAAAAGCAAGTATTTTTTGTGAAAATAATAACATTAACACATACATAATTTTTGTACACAATAGAAAAAGGGGCACCGCCGTGCCCCTTGATTTTACATTATATCATCGAGTGAGCCGACATGAAGCTTCCAGCCTTCGCCTTCAACCTTGATTACGATAATGTCAGCATCGTCCTCATCGTCATCATCCTCACCCTTAATTGTGAATGTGCATTCCAGCTCGTAAGCCTTGTCGATTTTTGTTCGGTAGCCCATTCTCTTGTACTGGTCCTCGATTTCCTCAATTTCGTCCTCGTCAAGCTCATATTTGTCCTCGAACTTTACGGAGAGCTTGATGTTGTCACCGTATTCGTCCTCCAATTCATCAACGAAGTCATCAATCATATCCTCGAATTCGTCGCAGACATCTTCGTACTCCATATCCTCTTCCTTGTCAAAGTGACGGAGCATTTTTTCGGTACAGGTTGCCTCAACAAGTATTTCGCCGTTACCCTTGTTGACAGCCTTGACAAGCTGTTCAACAGGCTTTTTGTAGCCGCCCGAGCCGATTGAAACAATCAGCAGAACAACAAGTGTAATAAAAATTGCAGCTGCCGCAATCGCTGCAGCAATAATAACCGCCTTTGAGTTTACAGGCTTGCTTTCGGCAGCTTCGGATGTCTTGGCTTCGGCAGTTGTTTCAGCTTCAGCCGCTTCGCTTTCCATAACCTCACGCTCTTTTTCACAGCCGCAGGCTTCACCTTCGGCAACTTCTTTTCCGCAGAACTGACAGAATGCCATAAAAATTCCTCCTATGTAAACTTGTAAATTGTGTCTGTTTTTTTAACATTGTAGCACGTTTCATTTACAAAGTCAAGAGAAAAGAAAGACGTTGCCTACAGCTGAACATACTCTGCACACTAAGTAAAATATAATATTTCAGCAATTGAAATAATTTTGAATAATTGTTGAAATATCTGCGCAACAATGTTATAATTACTGTATATTGCATTATGAAAGGAATTGTTGAAATGCTTGAAAATATCAGTATGCTTGCGGGAAATGTTTCCGCAGGTTCTTATCTTGTAATTGTAATCGCTGCCGGTGTGCTTCTTATCGGTGCTGCTGTGGCAGGTATTGTTACAAAGAAAAAGAAGAAATAATCTCACCCACATTTACAAAAGGAGTGACGTTATGGATAATTTATTACAGCTTAAATGCCCCAACTGCGGCGCTGCAATCGGGTTCAATGCCGCAAGCCAGCTTTTTATATGCGAATTCTGCAACTCGGATTTTACCGAGGCTGAAATCAATCTTGCCAACGGCAGAGAGGCTGAGCTGGCAAGCTCTGAGGGTGTAAGTCTTTCCAAGGAGGCGCCTGCTCCCGATACTACGGAATTTGCAGACCATACAAACCTGTATCTTTGCGAAAGCTGCGGTGCGGAAATTGTTGCTGACGAAAACACGGCGGCTACTTTCTGCCATTATTGCCACGGCACGGTTACTCTCAAAGGACGTGTCAGCGGTGCGCTTCAGCCTGAGCTGATTATTCCGTTCAAGATTGACAAGGCTATGGCGGAAACGACCTTCAAGAACTGGTGCAAGAAAAAGTGGTTTCTGCCGAAAAGCTTTTCTTCTCAGGGTCAGCTTGAAAAAATGGTAGGACTTTATGTACCGTTCTGGCTTGCAGACTGCGAAGTCGACGCTTCGGCAGAATACGATGCAAAAAAGGTTCATAGCTACCGTTCGGGGGATTACCGCATTACAAATACAAAAATTTACTCCGCAAGCCGTGCCGCAAAAATGGAGTACAGAGGTATTCCCGCTGACGGCTCAAGAAAGCTTGAGGACGCGCTTATGGACGCTGTTGAGCCGTTTAACTACAGCGAATTTGTGCCCTTTTCAATGAACTATTTCAGCGGCTTTTACGCTGACAAGTATGACGTGGACAAGGGCGAGGCAATCAACCGCATTAAACAGCGTATGACCGACGGAGCAATGCAGGTGCTCAAACAGAGCGTTTCGGGCTACACAAGCGTTACCTGCAAGGGAAGCCGTCTGCGCATAATGAAGACTAAGTGGCACTATTCAATGCTGCCTGTATGGTTTATGACGTATATGTATTCGGGCAAGAAATATTTCTTTGCTATCAACGGTCAGACGGGAAAGGTTGCGGGAATAATTCCCGTTTCCGCAGGCAAGCTTGCTTTTATGGCGCTTTGCTTCGTTGTTGGCTTCACTCTGATTGGATTAATCGGAGGTGCAGTGCTATGATAAAAAAGCTTATTACGGTTATTATCACGGCTTTTGCGGCGCTTGTTGCTACAGCTGTACCCGCTTCCGCTTGGTCGGCAGGTATCAACGATATGGCAGGGTTATATTCCGATGCTGAAATTGCACATCTTGAAGCACGTCAGCAGGAGGTTGCTGACGCGACAGGCTGGAATATTGCGGTTGTAACAACGAACGTGGGGTTTGGTCTGGACGGCATTGACGCTTGTGATTATGCTGAGCAATATTGTTATGACACTTTCGGCGACGACCCAGACTCGGTTGTGTACCTCATTGACCTTGACTATCGCTGGATTTCTATGGACGGTGACCTGCTGAACTATTTCAATTCCTCACGCTTTGATACGATGATGGACACCTGTGAGGAATGCTATCAGGATTACAAGGACGTTGAAAACCTTGAATTCTTCTACCACTACCTTGAATATTACTACAACGAGGGTACTGTTGAATATGACCCGTCAATCGGAGCGTTGGGAGATGATTTCGAGGGTGCAATCGAATATTATGATGATGACAGAACTATCGATTTTACGGTTGTTTTCGGCGGCTTTATCGCAGGAGTAATCGGTGCGGCAATAAGCATAGGTGTTGTACTTGCACGATACAAAACACATACTGCTCCGTCGGCGAATGCTTATCTTAACAGGTCTACGGTAAATATGTACAACAATAATGACTACTTTGTCCGTGAGTATACAACACGAACAAGAATTGAAAGCAGCTCCTCAGGCGGCGGAAGCAGAAGCGGAGGAAGCAGACGCTCAGGCGGACGCAGCCGTGGCGGCGGCGGTCGCGGCGGCAGAAGATAATTACATTCAGACAACGGATTTTTTCGTTGTCTGTTGTTTTTATCAACAAAAAAGCTGGTAAATTTTCTGTTATTCTTACCAAAACGCCAAACATTTTTTTGTGCTCTTTACTTTATCGGAATGTTGTGGTATTATACAAAGGCAAATAAGTCGGATCGTAG
>JAZSHA010000034.1:0-5028 GCA_045533025.1 Oscillospiraceae bacterium | reverse complement strand
TGTGAAGCTGCCGACGATTGCCGAAATATCTGCGGAGAAGCCTGCCATCATGGCAAGCGCCGTTATCAGACCGAGAATTCTCGATTTCTTTCTTTTCAAATTTATGTTCCTTTCTTTTATCTGCCGGGTGTTGTGTTCTTTACTTCGCTATATTTTCAATTTCCTTGTCAACCTGCGCCGCAACAGACGAGTCGGGGTTGAAAAGGGAGTCATATCTGTATATTGCCACGCCGCCGTAATTGTCAAGCGTCTCGGCGAGGGTCATCTGACGTGAAATGATGTCGCTGTTGTTCAGCCACTCGTTCTTTCCGCCTTTGCCTGCGTAGGTATCTTCGGCGCCGATTTTATACGCCGCAAGACCGATTACAAGCTTCACATCATCGGATTTCACCATACTGTTCCACAGTGAAATAACATCCGCGTAAGGCAGAGCAACGTTGTCGAATCCGAAGTAAACCTGCGGAAGAATATAGTCGCAGTAGCCGCTTGACCTGCACCATGTCTTTACGTCAGCGTAAAGCTGATTGTAGTTGTTGTCAACGCTGCCCTGGGGGGAAATGCCGAAAACAATGGTAGAGTTGGCATTGTGAGCCGCCTTGTAGAGCTTCTTCACCATTCTGTTCACGTTTGCAATTCTCCAGTCGGAAAGGGACAAATCCGTTCCCGAAGCAGAGTAAGCGCTTTTATCGAAGGACGCGTCGGTGGTGGGGTAGAAATAGTCATCAATCTGAATACCGTCCACGTTGTAGTTAGACGCAATTTCAGTTATGCCCGAAGCGATAAGGTCGGTAACCTCGCTGTAGGCAGGATTAAGGTACCAGCGGTCACCTGATTTTACAATGTAAGTACCGTTGTACTTGTCACTGTTGTACCATTTCTTGATTGGATAGCTGTTGTCGATAGCCTCAAGCTGTGAGGTGTACATCAGACGCATAGGGTTAATCCAGGCGTGAATTGACATTCCTCTCTCGTGAGCACAGTCAATCATTGCCTGCAAAGCGTCAAAATCGTTGCTTGTACCGATTGTGCCGTCAAACTGTTCGCCTGACGGGTACAAATCCGAGTCATAGTAAGCGTCACCAAAAGCTCTTACCTGCACATAAACGGTATTGAAACCCAAATCGGAAATGTTGTCAAAGTAGCTTCCGATTGATTTGCGGAAGGAGCTTTCCGACTTGTTTTTCAGTATTGAAGCATATTCAAGATATGTAATCCAGAAGCCTTTCTGCTCACGGAAATTCAAGGCGTTGTAGCTGTTTGTTCCATAGTAAGCTGTAACCTGTTCTGTTTCAGCAATGGTTTGTACAGTGGTTAGCGCCGTAGTTTCGGGTGGGCTTTCCGACTGAATTGTAAGCACCGTTGTAGTAGTTGTTTCCTCTGTTGTAGTCGCAGGAACAGAGGTTGTTTCCGTTTCAAGAGGTGGCGTTTCTGAAGAAATATTCGCCATTTCCATTTCTGCTTCTTTTGTTTCTAAAGTTGTAACGGAGATTTTTGTTGATTTCTCTGTAGTCGTTGTCTGTTCCGTTTCTGTGATTTCCGTTTCCGATGTTGCTGTCACGGTATCCGACGTTTCTGCTGTATTTCCGACCGTTTCCGACACGCTTTCGGCGGAAAGGGTATCCCCCATAGTAGTTTCGGTTTCCGACGCCTCAATTTTTGTCATAATCGGAGGTGTTTCTTCCGAAACGGGTTTACAGCCTGTAAGTAACAGGGCTGATGCGAGAGTAAGCGGAATTAATTGGCGGGGGACAGGATACAGCATTTTAACCTCTTTTCCATAACAAGCAAATAATAGATACAAAGTAATTATATAACATTATTACTTCAAAGTCAATTACAGAACGGTTAAAATCAGCTTTTATAAAGTGAAAGTTTTTGGTAATAGTTCCGATAAATGGTAAATATGTTCATTCTTATTTTGGTCACGGAGAACTATTTTCAGCTCAGGGGCAAATTCTGCCATAACCTGACGGCAGATGCCGCAGGGAAATGTTTCGTCACCGCCCGATGAAACAATTGCGATAGCTTCAAAGTCACGCTGTCCCTCGGAAACAGCTTTGAAAATTGCAGTGCGTTCAGCGCAGTTTGTAGCGCCATAGGTGGCATTTTCTATATTGCAGCCTGTGAAAACAGTACCGTCCTTGCACAAAAGAGCAGCTCCTACCTTGAATTTGGAGTATGGTGCATAAGCGTTTTCCATAGCATTGTCAGCAATTAAAAGAAGCTCTTTATTTGTCATTACAATCTCTCCTATAATAAAAGTATATTTTAATTATACCATATTTACCGATATATTACAATATAATGCAGGTGCATTTGACATATTTTCAGGAGCTGAAATGAAAACTTTTGTGGAAATTAACTGCAAATCACTTGACAAGAGATTGACAATGACTTATAATTTACTTAATTATTTTTTATGAGGAGAAGTGCTGTTATGACTAAAAAAATAAGCAAGCTTGCTGCTTTGGCTATGTCAGCGGCAATGTGTATTACTGTTTTTGCAGGCTGTAAGGAAAATACAGGCGCATCTGCTGAAACAACTACAGCAACAGACTGCGCTGTTGATGCTGCAAGTAATGTATTTATAAATACCGACTGGACATACGGTCAGGTTTCCGCAGGCGGCGGTGGATTTATCACAGGCGTTTTTTCAACTCCGCAAGAAAACGTTTACTACACAAGAACCGACGTTGGCGGCGCATATTACCGTACTGCCGAAACAGGTATGTGGAAGTCAATGAACTACTGGGTTACAGCTGACGACAGAGGTCTGTTGGGCATTGACGGTCTGGCCTACAATCCGCAGGCGCCTAACGAGGTTTATCTCCTTGCAGGTACTGAATATTTCAGCAATGGAAAGACCTGCATTATCAAGTCCGACGATTACGGCGAACACGTTGAAGTTATTGATGTAACTGATAAAATAAAGGTTCACGGCAATGGTATGGGACGAGGCAACGGTGAAAGAATTGCTGTTGACCCAAATAACGGCAAAATCATTTTTGCAGGCGGACGTACAGGCGGTATGATTAAGAGCACCGACGGAGGATACACTTGGGAAGCTGTTAATTTCCCGATTACTTCAACTGCAAATATGAACGGTATTAACTGTATTCTTTTTGACCCTTCAACGGCAAAGGACGGCGTTACTCAGAAGATTTACGCTTCCGTTTCAGCAAAGGGCGATGAAGCAGGCAACCTTTTTGTTTCCGAGGACGCAGGTGCAAGCTGGAAGAAGCTCGAAAACAGCATTACAGATTTTATGATTCAGCGCATGAAGCTGGACAGCAAGGGCAATCTTTATGTCTGCTACATAAATAATGAAGGCCCGTGGAACTGTGCTGTCGGTACGCTTTACCGCTACAATACAGACGGTACCGCAGAAGCAATCAACCCTTCAAATGACTCCTACGGCGATATCGTAATTCACCCTGAGGATGATAACAAGCTTGTTGCTGTTACATCAGGTCAGTGGAAGCAGCAGTCCAATGGTGCTTACGGTGATGTTTTCTACACTTCAACCGATGGTGGCAAAACTTGGAGAAACGTTCTCGAAAATATGGAAATGGACGTAAACGGTATGCCGTGGGTAGAAGGCTGTGCAATTCACTGGTGCAGCTCCCTTGCAATTGATCCGTTCAATCCAAGCAGAATTATGGTCAACTCGGGTAACGGTATTTTCTCCTGTGACAACATCTGGGACGAAAAGCCAAAGCTCTATTTTGACTCTTATGGTATTGAGGAAACTGTTCCTTCCGATATTATTACATATGAGGACTATCCTCTTGTTTCCGCAGTTTATGACTATGATGGCTATGTGCACGAGGATATTACTGTTCCAGCAACAAGACATCAGGATATGATTGGTTCAACAACAAGTATTGCAATTGCTGCTCAGAACAGGGATTACTGGGCAAAGGTCGGCGGCGACGAAAAGAATATGGCTCTTACTTACTCAACCGATGCAGGTAAGACATGGAATAAGATTACCAATTGTCCTGACCAGAATAAGACTATGTTCAAGGGCAAGCTTACATTTACAGCTGACGGCAAGAGACTTATCTGGAGTCCCGAAAACGGTCTTAAGGCTTACTGGACTGAGGACTGGGGTGCAACCTGGAACGAGTCCACAGGTCTTGTAGGCGGCAATATATATCTTATCGGTGACCCAAGCAATGCTGATTATGTTTACGGCTGCGGTAACAGCGCATTTTACTATTCCTCTGACGGAGGCAAGACATTCAAGAGAAATTCCACAATTTCTCCAAGCTTCCGCAGACTCTGCGTTGACCCTAAGAACGAGGGTACGGTTTACGTTGCAAACGGTGCAGGTCTTGTTGTAACAAAGGATTACGGCGCAACATCTGAATATGTAAACGGCATCAAGTATTGTGAAGCTGTTGGTCTTGGTAAGGCTAAAAATGACGGCGACCCACTTGTAATTTACATCTGGGGCACACCGATTGAGGCTGATAAGCCAGGTTTGTATATGTCTGAGGACAACGGCGCAACATGGGTGCAGATTAACGATGACCTCCACCAGTTCGGCGGAACAGGTAACGGCGAGTTCGTAAGCGGTGATATGAACGTTTACGGCAGATGCTATATGAGTACCGTTGGTCTTGGTATTGTTTACTGTGACAAGATTGAAAAATAATTGGAAAAGGGTATCGAGTGTTGAAACTCGATACCCTTTGTGTTATTCAGCAATGATTGTCGCATCAGCTTTCTTGTTAAGCTTAACCTTTACTTTCTTTCTGACAGGTGCACGGAAATAGCGTTTTGCGTATTTCATAATTTTCTTTGCAAGCTTGTCATTGAGGTCGTTTTCTCCGAGCCTCCACGCCCAGTTTCCTCCGCCGATTGTAGACGGAATATTCATCCTTGCCTCTGAACCAAGTCCGAGAAAATCCTGCATCTGAATTACAGCAAGGTCGGAAACGCTGGAGTAGGCTGTTCTTATCATACCCCAGTTCACGCCCTCTTTTTTGGAGAGTGCCATATATTTCTTGGCATTCTTGCGGG
>JAZSHA010000288.1:0-11061 GCA_045533025.1 Oscillospiraceae bacterium | reverse complement strand
TTATTATTACTATTATTATTATACTATAATTCCTTCCCTTACTCCTTCCCTTCCATTCCAACCTTCTTCCCTTTCCTTCCCTACTCCTTCTCTTTCTTCCCAACTCCAGTCCTACGTAACTCCTTTTGCCTTCCTTCCCTTTCCATTGCATTCCTGCTTCGCCGCCATACCTGATACTAATTCCCATTACTACTTCCCTTCCTTCCCTTTCTTATTTATAATAAAAAAGCACCAGTTGTTTCCAACCAGTGCTTTTCTTTTTCTTATATTCAACTGGAAAAGTTTTTCCAGAAAAAGTTTTTCCACAACCGGGACTACCCCTACAAAATTTTTCCAAACTTGACCCCAGTTTTCTTTACCCCGACTTAAAATTGTTTTTCCAGACCCTACCCCTTAATTTCAGAGCAGTTCCTACCCCCTTAATTTTCTACCATACCCCTTATTATTTATTATATTACTTATAATAGTTATTATATAATATATATATTATAATATACATAATATTTGTTGCTCATTTTTTGAGCATACCCCTGCTCAATTTCTGAAATTTCTTCCCTCCCCTTAACTCGCGCTGCCGCGCTCCTTAAGGGTGTTCGCACCTTCGGTGCTCACTTATTCCTTATATAATATATAATATAATATATGTAATTATTTCTATCTGATTTTTTCAGCGAATAACCCTCGACTTTTTCCGTTTTTATGTTTCGCCGCCAAACTTACGTTCAACAAACAGATAGCCTGTGAGGTTCGGATACAGCTCAACCTGTACGAGATACCCCTCACTTATCAGAACTTGTATCGCTTTATCATAGGTGTTGCGACTTATCTTACAAACTTCACACACTTCCTTAGAACTCAAACCGAACTCATGTCCGTTACTGTGTGCATTAAGATACGCCCATATCTTGAACGCCGCATTAGGAAGTTTCATTGCTTCTCGTAACGTGGCATAATTGAAAATTGAATACGGATTATCTGCATTTGATTCTGCTTTAACTACCCTTATTGCTTTCTAATTATTGGAAAGTTCAGGCATCATTTCCTCTCTCACCTCACGCATTACTTTCTTACAACGAAGGGATAAATAACCCCCTCTATTCTTGGAACAACCTTAGAGAAGATAATTACCGGACTGAACTCGTCTCTTGCCCAAACCTCGTAGTCCTCGAAGTACTCAAGGTGCTTATCTCTTACCCATACCTTTGTGCCGTAGTCACCTTTGAACTCGACACAAATCTTTTTCTTCTTATCTGTTCCCACATTCAGTTCGCCGCAAGGCTCAACCTTTTTGTAGCCTACCCCCATTTCGAGGTTCTCGTGCTGATAGGTATCGTAAGCACCGAGGTCTGTGTTTGGCTCTTTGATAACCATGCGGTCGATTGCCATAAAGACTTTGCCGTCTCCAATCATCTGACAGGTCCAGTAGCCAAATGGAGTATTACGCTGTTCGCCCATTGAGACCTGAAGGCAAGTGATAATCTCGCCGGTATAAAGTCCTTTCGCTATTTCAAGCTGGAACTTAAGTTCGCCGTTCATCTTTTTACTCATTTGGCACCCTCCCTTTTATTCTTCAAAATCCGGAATTACCAGTTTGATAACACCTTTCTCATTGACCTTTTCGATAAGCCATTCTCTTGCCGCCTTGCCAACGTTGATACTGGTCTTAATCGGAATCTCTTCTGCCGAAAGAAAGTTTCCACACAGCTCACAAGACTTATGACCAGTATTATCAGTCTTGGTGACGAGAGTGAATGAAACATACTCGAATTCTTTAGGATTAGGAACGTCCTCATCAATAGGCTGCTGAGACTGTGTAATCCTTACTTGACCCAAAATATATGTGTCATTATCGTTTCCATAGGGACGAACCTCTGCGGTGAATACGCCCCCGTAAAGAACAGGAACTGGGTCATAGGTTTCCTGAGAGAAGCACTCATACTCAACGTCATCATAGTGCTTTTTGTAATAGTTTACTGCGTTCTGTGCATCCTGCTCAGTAGGGCAGACGGCAAGAATTCTTGTGCCATCGCAATCATAGCTGAAACCAGTTACAACCCATACTTCAGGAAGTGATGTAATATCTTTTCCCATTAGTAAACCTCCACTTCTGTAACTCTTACGAGACAATCACACTCGAAGTTACCCCGTCTTGCAGCCGCAGCCTTGAACTCAGTCAGAGCCTTGAGTCCTTCGATTGTAAGAGAACGAACAGCTTCCATATCGTTCTCGGCTGCCGCCTCAGCAATTAGAGTGTTGTAAGTATCTCTGATGTACTCAGCACCGGACTTCCAAGCTTCATATCTGCCGACACGAGCGATTCTTTCACCGTTGGAAAACTCAACCAACCAAACCTTCATTCTCTCATTCATAATCTTTTCCTCCCTTTCAAATTAAGCCTTTCTCTTTTGCCGTTATGGGGTAGTTCTTAACGTACTCCGCCATATTTTCTTTTACCTTTCCTGCTCTCAGGAGTCTGCCGAATCTCTTCGCCGCCCTACCTCTGATGATTGGTGCGTGATAGGAAGTTGAGAAGAGAAGGAGTGCATCTTCGATAAGAGCGTTTCCGCTGTTCACATATGCAACCTGTAAGTCACACATTCTGCGAGCCTGTTGGCTCCATGATGCCGGTCTCCACTTTTTCATTTCTTAACCCCTTTCTCATTTTCTATAATAATTATAGCAAAATTTTTGAGAAAAGTAAAGAGATAAGGAACTTGAAATTTTTACCAGACTATCTCTCTCTTGGCTACGAGTTCGTCTTTGAAAGAATAAGTAACAGTAAGATTGGCATCGTCTCTGATTCTGTAATACTTGTGGATTTTACCATCAAGTGTTGTATCTTCATCTGTCTCAACGACCCCCTTATTCATAAGGGCAACTACGCATCCTACCGCCGTACCGTTTTTTTCAAAACCGCACTGTGCCGCAATGTCTCTTATTGTCATCCAACCGTGACTTACTGTGCCGTTCTGCATATCTGCAAGTCGCTTCTCAGTCAAGCAACTAAGAACTTTATTTACATTCTCCGTCATTCTTAATCTCCTTTACCTTAATCACAGGCATTTCAACATTTGCATACTCTTCATCAAGATGGCGAAGCTGACAAAGAACTCCCCATCTCATTCTTACCGCAGGAGTAAGACAGAACTTTTTGAAATCCTCAGTCTCAATGTCCTTTACAGACTTAACGTGAGGGAAAAGTAACTTCAGAAAAGCGGTACAGTTCTTCTTGATTGCTTCAAAGTTTCTTGCATCGCAGTTGCCCTCTACTTCAAGAAGTTCATCAACGATAGCTCTGTAGTAGAATTCCTCTCTCATCTCATGGAAGAGTTCTGTTAAGTAGTTGGCACTTAAGCCCCAACCCTCGAACTTTCTTTCCTCAGAGAAACGACCAATCTTCCAACCCTCAATGATGCCACTGAATCTGTCGATGAAAGCTGATTCATTAAACATTTTGGGGAGAGTTGAGAACATATTGTGTTTCTCAATATCCATCTGACCGCAAGGAATGTTGCCGACCAGAGTTAAACCAGCATCAGCAGTACCGCAGTAGTTACCAATTCTGATTTCGCCGCTTTCCAGATAGGGCTTAAGTACGCCAGTCATCTCTTCAGGATTTGCACACTTAAGAGTCTGACATTCGTCCCAGATTACGTTGTCGTACTTACCGAAGTAACCAACAGCCTTTGTTGTGTTGTTGTAGAAGGCTGTCGCTCTGGAAACTGTACCTGATGTAAGCCAGTTGTAAACTGAAAGCTGTGAGTAGCAGTAGGATTTTGCAGACCCCTTGATAGAGAGTTCAAGCTGATTCATTCTCTTCTCAACAGAAGGAAGGAATCGCTGAAGGAGAGTAAGTTTTGCTTCCTCGTCCATCGCATCAGGATTGAAGTTAAGTCCTGCAAGAAGAACATCAATCCATTCTACTGTTGTGAACTGCTTGCGTCCGTCCTGATATTCACGAAGGTTTGTGGTGTAAGGACAAAGAGGTGTGAATTCAATCAACTGAGTTCTGCCGCAGTCATAAGAAAGAGTTATCTCACCCCATGCACCGTCCGCATTGAGTAACTGCTTTTTGTGTTCGCTTACCACGGACCAGTCAAGAACTCCTTCACCCTTCTTCTTAGGGAATCCGTACTCAGGAAGAGAAAAACAAAGCTCATCATTCGCATAGTCAAATTCAATCTTAACCTTTGTGAGGAGTTTGATTTGACCACCTGCTGTATGACGAGCCTCAAGGAGTTTTAAGTTCCAGTCATTAGGCTTGAGTCTCATTTCCTTTACATACTCGCTAAGGTCGAATGCCTGAAGCACCCCGTCCTTATCAGTAAACTTCTGGAGTAACCAAGATTTCACATCAGCCGGCAGGTCCAAGAAGTTCATCAGAGTTGTTGCAGTTACTGTCTTATGAATTGTAGCACTTGGAAATGCTGCTCTCACCTTTGATTCGTTCATTTATTTAATCATTCCTTTCCTTACTTTCTATAATAATTATATCATAATTTTTAAGAATTGTAAAGAAAGAAAATTCTCAAAAATTATTCAGTCATGAGTGATTGCGTAGTCACCGAAATAGAGGATTTCTTCATCGCCATCTATCCAGCAGTCAGCAAAAGCGTCCAGCATTTCCTCTTCAATCCCTTCTGCGACATTCCAAACAACTTCGTCCCACTTACCATTTTGCTTTGCCCAGTTGACTACAATTTCACCAATCGTAAGGGTGCCCGCATAAGGAACATTAACTGAGGAAATCGGCTCATCTTCCATGCCGCGGTCGATGTGCTTAATTACTGCCACTTCATCGTCGATTAAGACGGTCTTGATAAGAAGCTTCAAATCACCGAAACATCTTGGGTCCATGTGTTCTTTTCTGTCAGTTAAGTAATACATTAAGACTCCTCCTCTACTGCACGAAGCAGGAAAATATAAGAACCAACTTCAAGTGTAATTTCGCCGCCGCAAGCAGTTAGCATAGAAACTTCCTCGTCATCATTGTGTTCATAGTCATTCTTCAGAAAACCTTTCTCAAGAGGGAACTCGTAGATAGGCTTGCCGCAACGAGTGTACATACGATAAGTATTATCTTTTCCGCCACCGTAGAGAAGCATATTCTCGCCAGTGGGTACTTCGTCATCTGTATGAATATCCCAGATAGCATTGAAGACGAGGGTGTCTGCTACGAACGTTTTGAAAATATTTACCGCAGCAACATAAGTAGTAGCGACCTTACTTATGCTTTCATATCCGTCCATCAGACAGATTCTTTCAATAAGAAAAACCGTTCTTTTCATTTACTTCTCCTCTCCGAGTGTTGAAATGCACTCTTTTACTTTGTTATTGAACGCCGTAAGAATCTCTTCAATCTCAACAGGCTTATTGTCATTTGCGTCTATAGCCACATTGTACATATAAGGACGGTCCTCGTAGAACTTATCCTTACTATGAGTGTGACCGAAAAGATTGATTACTGCTCTATCGGGGTCCTGCTCAAGACTTGCGGTAAGAACAGGATAGTGGCAAAGGAAGAACTCTCTCTTCTTGTAATTAATCTTAGTTGCATAGCCTTCACACTGAATCAGTGGGTCTTCTCTATACCACTTTATCTTTTTAGGGGTATCGTGATTACCATAAATCAGATGAATGTTTCCTCTGAGTTTTGTAATTGTCTCACGGATAAAGCGTTCATCAGTACCAAGGAAGAAATCCCCCAGTACATAAACATCATCTTCGTTTGTAACTGTTTCATTCCAGTTCTTGATGAGGGTTTCATTCATTTCTTCAACTGATTTGAAACCTCTTGGACCGTAGATGAACTCTCTATCGTGATTGAAGTGAAGGTCGCTTGTGAAAAAGATTTTACTCATAGTCTATCCACTCTCCTTTATAGTTTTGTTTTCCTCTCATAGGGATGAATGTCTTCGCATTGAATTCGGCGGCAAGTTGTTCTCCTACATCATCCATATCTCTATCAGTAGGATTGAAGGAGAAGCTCTCAACCGACTCCATTGAAGTTTCATTGTCAAAGAGGAAAAGATAAGTTACATACCATGTTATTCCATTCATAGGCTGCTCCTTCCATTCTTTCAGTTTACTCTTCGCCGCCGAATCGTTCTTCATAAAAGTGTGAAGTCGATTGAATTTGCAATAGTCACACGAGCCATGATTACGGCAGGTCTTATCAAAGTTCTTTGAGTTCGCACTGCCGCGCCACGGCTTGCGATGTTCTTTACCATGTTCTATTGCTTTATCCATCGACATTCAAATCACTCCTTACCACCAAAGGCGAATAACGAACTCTTTTGGTAAATCTCCTTTGACCATCATTTCAAACAGTCTGTGCCTTATCTTCTCGTTTGGAGTATTAGGACTGGAATGAGAAAGTAACTCTTCGTCTGAGAGATTTTCCCAATCATCACCTGAATACTCAGAAGCCGACTCGTATAAACAATCAGCAATCCAGTCATCACTGATTTCGAGATAAGACTCATTACCGCCGCCATAGCTGTGCATATCTTGGAACTCACTGAAGATATCGTGATGACTTAGCCCCTCAATTTCTCCCATCGCATCTATTAAGTCATGAATGTCAACGACAGGTTTCATTTTTACTATATCAAGCATCATAATCCTCCTCTTCTATCTTCTTATATACGACCTGATTAATTATTGCAAGAATAAGGAGAGGAAAGAGAGCGATTAATATTAAACCACTTACAAAATAACCTACTGCTACTGTTCCAATAAGTTCTAATGCAGCGAAAATAGAAGCTATATGATACAACTGTCTTTTCTCAGGAAATATCCAGAATATTAAACTTATTATTAATACCATAAGCTTTTCTCTCTCCTTAATACCATTCCCAGTACTCGACTGTTCCTTCATCCCACTCTTCGTTGTTGTCAAGCTCTTCGTAAAACTTGGTGAACTTATAGCAGAAAGTGATAAGGTCTGCGACGTACCACACATTATACTCAGTTGCACCGAAAAAGAAGCCGCTTGAAGTAGGGAAGAGTCTGTCTGCTACTTCCATGAGCTTTTCATGATTCTCTGATACAATAAGGAAGTTTTCTACTTCCTTGTAGAGGTCCCAGTTCTCATCTTCAAACCAGCCGTCCTGAATGCACTGGTAATAGCCGTAGATGTTAGAAAGACCAGCTTCAATGATTGTCTTATGCATTGTGCCGATAAGTTCCTTGAACTTCTCCTTCGGGAAGTTTGTAAGACCATTGTCTTCAAAGTTCTCAAGGTTCTCTGCGCACCATTTACGAACGCAGTTTACCTTTCTCATATAGATAGCCTCTTCGCCATTGTGTCTGATTTCCATATCAAGTCCCATAATATTTCTCCTTTTCTTTTTTAGTGGTCAGTACCGTAACCGCTGTGAACAACAGTTCCATCATCGGTTGCGAATTCGATTAAGCAGCCGGGCTGCCATCCGACGTAGTTGATGTGAGTGAGCTTACCGAACTCTGTCACTTCCCAAATTTCGTAAGATTCAGAAACAATGTCCTGCATATCGATGTAGTGGACCAGTTCGCTGAGTGTCATAAGAGAAGATGTTCTCAGCTCGTCTTCGGTATCAATGTCGAGAATTCTCTGAACGAGAAATAAAACTTCCTTTGTCATATTATTCCTTCCTTTCTTATCTTGCGGATGCGGTTTTGAACCTTTTTGCCGCCCGTTCTTGTCTTAACTTCTTAGCTTCAATCTTATTCGGAATGTGAGGTCTTGTCTTGAGGATTTCATAAATTCTCATTGACATTGTCTCGCGAAGTTTAACACATTCTTTCTGACACTGGCAATTGCCCCAGTAGCAATCGCAAGAAGAATCGTTGTAGTTGTGGTCATAATATCTCATAAGTTCGATAAGGTTTTTTGTAGCCATTATTTCCAACTCTTTAGTTGGAATGCTTCTATAACAAGGTGTCGTCATATTTCTCATTTCCTTTCTTTCCTCATTTTCTATAATAATTATAACAAAAATTTTAGAAAAAGTAAAGGGCTAAGAACCTTAAAATTTTCTTTTGGAAAATCGGTTCTTAGCCCAATGAAAGAAAGGAAGTATTATGATTATGTTGGAGCTCTCGACAGGAATCGAACCTGCAACCTACTGATTCATCTATCAATGCTCAACTTTTCACCTCTTTAAGTTTATTGATTTGTACCTCTATTTCATAGTCTTTTGCAAAGGTAATTCCTTTTGTTTGACCATTTTTGGGAGGAATAAATCTTAAAGTTTTTTGTGCTGAACATTCGCTCCTTGGAACGACATAACAATGACCATCCCAATAAGTTGCAAAGAAATCAACATCTTCTGGCTCGTATTTTTCATTCTTAACTCCTGAGCAGTTTACATGTGTACTTCTGCAAGAGAACTGAATTACTCCTTCGTCCTTCAATGATGAAGTCTTTACCTGAATCTTATATAGTTTCTTGTCAATCTCGGCAATAAAATCATACTTTGAATTATCGCCATAGGGAATACTTACCGCACATTCCTGTTCTACAAATGCCGCTAAGCATTGTAATTCAGTTAAATTGCCTTTTATTTTGCTATTCATATTCTTTTTTGAGTTTGATTGACAAATCAGTTGCGCTACCTGTTGCGCCACGAGAGCATACTCAAGACGGGACTTTGTGTACGGAATCGAACCGTTTTATCTCTTTGGAATAGAAATTGTTTACCTTAAACTATCACAGTATAGATTGCTGAACCGTCTTATTGGTCTCGGGGAGGAGAGTCGAACTCCTGACCTCACGGTTATCAGCCGTGTGCTCTAACCTACTGAGCTACCCCGAGATATATATGGTGGAATCGTCCGCCTTCCTATCGCTACCAATATAGCGTCTTAACTTTTCTTAACGCATAAGTTTGAATATATCACGCCAGTACTATACACTGAAGTCAGCCACTCATTACGTCAATTGGCACCCCGCTCTTTCGTTCGGTTCCAAGAGTAGAACACAAGTTTAGCCTATATCAAACTTGCCAAAAGGTTCGCCTTGTACTTTGGCGTCTGGTGTGGAATAAGGGAATCGAACCCTCGTCCCCTGCATGGCAAGCAGGAATCCTAACCGCTGAACGAATTCCACATCATTGAGGTTTTTGCCGAGTATTCAGGGATAAACCTCTTAACCCTTTGGCGATGACGACGGGACTCGAACCCGCATATAGCTTTCGCTCCGGAGAGACAGTCCGGTGCCTGACCAATTAGGCTACGCCACCATTAAATCAGTTTTACTTCGCTTCTTTATTTTTTTACGAGGCGTTTTCCGCTAAGCCACATACCGTACATTTACTGGACTTTCGTCACGAGTTTTGCACGTCGGTGGTAGTTGAAACTGATAAAATCCGTGTTAACCCCTCAAATGGTCGGCGTGGTGGGACTCGAACCCACACGTCCCGAAGGACACCAGCTCCTTAGGCTGGCGCGTCTGCCAATTCCGCCACACGCCGATAAACTCAAGACGGGAAATACATTACCAAAAAATGTTTTGTTATGATTTGCTGAACCGTCTTTAATTGGTGGAGAAGACGAGCCTCGAACTCGCGACCTCCTGCTTGCAAGGCAGGCGCTCTCCCAACTGAGCTACAACCCCATTGATTATCTCTAAGAGATAGGTAGTAGGTTACCAACCACACATACAGCTATTTTATTAACGAGACGCTGAAGATACCTTTCAAGTTTTAAACCCACTCAGTATCGCATTTGTTAATCAACTCACTGGTGGACCTTATGGGAATCGAACCCATCTGTTTTCCTGTTTGCAAAACAGGTGACCACCCCTTGCAGTCCCAAAGCCCATTAGTAATCTTGAGAACTTAATAAAAAGAACATTGTCGGTTTTTATTCGCCGTACTCATACAACGCTACGCATTATTCAGCCACAGTGACGATAAGTCTGAGCCCCAGAGCCGTCGCTCTGAAACTTCTTACCGCAGTTCCGAAGAACCCAAGCACTGAGGGGACTTTGTTTACCCCCAACTTTCACCCACCATTCAGAAAAATTTAATACAAATCTTCATTTCTATCAAACCAATCTGAGCCTTGGGCTACTCGCACCACCATCAGGTTTCTCCCTCATTTCTGAGGAAGTTATAGGCTCAACTCCATTATTTTGCATTCCCTGTATTTACTCACATCTTGCGGACGTGGTCTGCAGGGTTCTTCCCATCTGGGCGTCTATTGTTGGAGCAACCAGTTTAGGTGTGCCATTGCTCACGTTGTACCTGTGCCGCGACTTCTTCATTGATGGCTGGTATACCATCTGCCCGTATCCCCTTTCGGTTCAACAGTCGCAACCGCTTCAAGGTATCCCTTTAACGACTACGAGACAGTTCCGCCGCGCCCATGCAGAGATGGTTAATCCCTCATTTTAACACATGGTTACAACTTTCTTTTTATTAAGTTTTCAAGATATTTGGTGGGCAGGGAGGGACTCGAACCCCCAGCGTATCTTACGTCACTGTTTTACAGACAGCTTGCTTCACCCAGTTTGCATACCTACCCATTTTAATTGGTGCCGCGGGACCGAATTGAACGGACGACACTCGGTTCTTCAGACCGATGCTCTACCTGCTGAGCTACCGCGGCATATTTTGGACTTTCCGCATCTGGCTTCGCGACGTACCACGCACTGCCAAGTCCTGCTCCGTCTCTCCAGAGTGTCAATCTCTAACATCACATTACGGCGTCCTGATTAAGACTAACCAACCAGTTCCATTAACGTTCGACTGGATGCAGACCCGTCGCTGTTATACAGTGCAATAACTGCGTACCTACATTTAAAGTCCGTAGCCGCGAGACTCAAGGTTAATAAGCATTTCGCTTAATGGTCGGTAAGGTAGGACTCGAACCTACAACGCCATAGGCAACTGTTTTACGGACAGCTCGCTTCACCAGTTTGCATACTTACCGATTTTGCCTGTTCATTTTCATGTCTTATTGGAAAGGCTATCCATAGTTGACAGCAAATCTATGGTGATTTGCAACCCTCTGGCGACTCCGACGGGACTCGAACCCGTAACTTCTGCCGTGACAGGGCAGTGCTCTAACCAGTTG
>JAZSHA010000065.1:0-11683 GCA_045533025.1 Oscillospiraceae bacterium | reverse complement strand
TTATTAAAATGAGAGCAGTTATTACAGTTATAGGTAAAGATACAGTTGGAATTCTTACAAAGGTAAGCGGAATCTGTACAGAATATAATGCAAATGTAATTGAAGTAACACAGAGTGTACTTCAGGATATGTTTGCGATGATTATGCTTGTTGATATTTCCAAGCTCAATAATAATTTTACAGAGCTTGTAAACAGAATGAATGAACTCGGTCAGGAGCTCGGTCTCCAGATTCATACAATGCATGAAGAAATTTTCAATACAATGCATAGTGTCTAATTTAAGATTTGGTAAATAATACGGTTTAGGAGTTGCTTATGCTTAACGTACATGATATACTTGAAACTATAAGAATGATTCAGGACGAATGTCTTGATATCCGTACAATTACTATGGGTATTTCACTGCTTGATTGTATAGACAGTGATATCGATAAGGCTTGTACAAAGGTTTATGATAAAATTACACGTTGTGCTCAGAATCTTGTAAGAGTTGGCGAGGATATAGAAAAGGAATTTGGTATCCCGATTATTAATAAGCGTCTTTCTGTCACTCCGATTGCTATTGTTTCGGCAGCTTGTAATGCAAGTCCTGTTAAATTTGCGATTACAATGGAAAAGGCTGCAAAGGCTTGCGGCGTAAACCTTATCGGCGGTTATTCCGCACTTGTTCAGAAGGGTTTTTCAGCTGGTGACGAAAGGCTTATTGAATCAATTCCTGAGGCGCTCGCTTCAACTTCCTGCGTATGTTCTTCTGTAAATATCGGTTCAACTAAAACAGGTATCAACCTTGATGCTTGTAAAATGATGGGACGTATTATCAAAAAGAGTGCAGAGCTTACAGTCGATAATCAGTGTTTTGGAGCTGCAAAGCTTGTTGTTTTCTGTAATGCTGTTGAAGATAACCCATTTATGGCAGGCGCTTTTCATGGTGTTGGTGAGCCTGATTGTATTATCAATGTAGGCGTTTCAGGACCAGGTGTTGTTCGTTCAGCACTTAGAAAATACCCTGATGCAGATATTACTCAGATTTCTGATGTTATCAAGAAAACATCTTACAAAATTACACGTGTTGGTCAGCTTGTAGGTGTAACAGCTTCCGAAAGACTTGGCGTTCCATTCGGAATTGTTGACCTTTCACTAGCACCTACACCAGCTGTAGGTGACAGTGTTGCATACATACTTGAAGAAATCGGACTTGAAAAATGCGGTGCCTGCGGTACAACGGCTACACTTGCGTTGCTAAATGATGCTGTTAAAAAGGGTGGCGTAATGGCTTGTTCAAGAATTGGAGGACTTTCAGGTGCATTTATCCCTGTTTCCGAAGATGCAGGTATGATTGCAGCAGCTGAGTGCGGTGCTCTATCTATTGAAAAGCTTGAAGCTATGACGGCAGTTTGCTCTGTTGGTCTGGATATGATTTGTATTCCTGGAGATACTACTGAAGATGTTATTTCAGGTCTTATTGCAGATGAAGCTGCAATTGGTATGGTAAACTGTAAAACAACAGCTGTAAGAGTAATTCCTGCAATAGGAATGAAGGAAGGCGATGTTCTTGATTGGGGTGGTCTTTTTGGACGTGGACCTGTTATGAAAATCAATACTAATTCTCCTTCCAAGTTTATTAACAGAGGCGGACAGATTCCAGCTCCGCTCCACAGTCTTAAAAACTAATATTTTATGCAACGCCTGTAACTGCCAAAACTACGGCAGTAACAGGTTTTGCTATATTTAACAGGGTGATTTTATGGAAAATATTATTACGGATATTTTGAAAATTGAAGCAGATGCTCAAAAACGCTTAACTGATGCTGATCAGGAGGGCATACGTATTTTGACAGAGGCTAAAATTCAAAGGGATAATATTATTAATTCAAGAATTCATGAAGTTCAGAAAAAAATCGATGAATTTAATTTGAATGAAAAAAATAAGGCTGAAAAAAGAATAGCTGAAATAGAACGGCAAGGATTGAAAGAGATATCGGATATTGATAATATTTACTCTTTAAATCATTTAAAATGGGAAGAAAATATTTTTAATGAAATAATTAACAGTTGAATATAAAGGTGGTGTATTGCCGTGAAAAAAAAACATAATGCTACTATTGCAAAGATAATGGCTATATACGGCAAAAGAATAAAACCCCATGATTATATGGAACTGATGAATCAGAAGAGTGTAGCTGATGTTGCAGAATATCTTAAAAAAAACACATATTACAATGAGTTATTAGTTCCAATAGATACTCGTACAGTGCACCGAGGTATGCTTGAAAGTTTGTTAAAAAGAAGCACTTTTGAAAAGTATATTAAAATTACAGGATTTGAAAATATAGCTAAAGAGGAATTTTATAACTATAAAATAATTCAAACTGAAATTGATGAAATCCTTAGATGTATACGGCATATAAATGCTAAATCTGATAAGCTTATTGATGATATCCCAATTTATATGAATAAGCTTACCTCATTTGACCTTATTCAATTGGCGAAGGTTACAGATTATAATGATTTGATGGCTTTTATTAAAAAGACACCATATCACGATATTTTAAGCAAAGTTGATTTAGACAATTATGAACGAGTTGATGTAACCAAATGTGAAACCTTGCTTAGGACATATTATATTAACAGAATAAAAAAATCGCTTGATTTAAATAAAGATGCTGTTAAGCAGTTTACAAAGCTTCTTGAAACGGATATTGATTTAATTAATATTATTAACGCATATCGGCTCACTGCATATTTTGGTGAATCAGAAGATGTTATAGAGAAGGATATGCTTCCGTTTTATGGCAGATTATCCGCTGATAAACAGCGGTATATATACAGTGCACCGAATTCCGAAGAATTTATAAAGCGTTTTTCCAAAACATATTACGGAAAACAAATGATAGAGTATAATTATGATATAAATAATCTTGAACAAAGTGTTCAAAAACTGCGTTATAGGTATGCAAAAATTATGCTTAAACACTCTACTGCTGCGCCATTAAGTGTGTACAGCTTTATGTTCCTTATTGAAATTGAGGTTCAAAATTTAATAAGTATTATAGAGGGTATAAGATACGGTGTTGATACCAATAAAATAAAATCATATATAATTATGTAAAGAGGTGAAATCGTTGTCTATAGAGAAAATGGAACTTGTTAATATAGCAGGTTTTACTAAGGAGCTTGACAGAGTACTTGTAAAATTAAATGAGAGCGGATGCTTTCATATAGAGTCAGCTACAAAAGTTGCAAATAAAAAAAATGGTTTTACTTCACTCAATGAGGATAATCCATATATTGCATCACTCAAAAAATTAAATGAAATCTCATCGTTGCTTGTTTTAAAATTTAAACAGGTTGAGTATGATGACATAAAAAATAAAAGTCTGAAAAAGCTTGAAAAATATATATCCGATATGCTTGCTCAGTTGAAAAATATAAAGGAAAAAGAAAAAAATGCAGCAGATATCCTTGCCGTTCACGAAAGAGCAATGTATCAGGTTGACCATCTTCAAGGCTTAACAGCAGATTTCCAGCAGCTATTTCATTGTGAGCACATTAAAGTAAGGCTCGGAAGACTACCTGTTGATAGCTTTAATAAGCTTTCATACTATGATGATAAGCCGTTTTATTTTACACATTTCAGTGAGGAAAAAGAGTATTATTGGGGTATGTATTTTGTTCCTGTAGCATTTCAAGACGAAATTGATGAAATATTTGACGGGCTTTATTTTGAAAGAACACATATACCTGATTTTGTTCACGGTAATTCAGTAGAAGCTGCTGCGGAATTGCACAAAATGATAGAGCAGGATAAAGAAGAAATCGAAAAATGTAAGAATAAATTTAAAGATTTTTGTGATAGAGAGTTTGGAAAGCTGTGTAAAGTGTTTTCAATGATTAAATCACTTCATGATAACTTTGATTTGAGAAATAAGGCTGCGATTGTAAATGACAAATTTTATATTATCGGCTTTATTCCACATTCAGAGTCAGATAGGTTTCTTAAATTGTTCGATAGTATGGATAATGTTTCTGTAGTATTACAGCCTGCCGATGCAAATGGAAAGCTATCTCCGCCAGTAAAACTGAAAAATAATAAATTTACTCAGCCATTTGCAATGTTCGTGGAAATGTATGGTCTTCCTTCATACAACGGAATAAATCCTACCGCTTTTGTTGCTATAACATATACGTTGCTGTTCGGAATAATGTTCGGTGACGTGGGACAAGGTCTTGTTCTTGCTTTGGCAGGGGCGCTTCTTTGGAAGTTTAAACGCTTCGCATTAGGACCTATATTAACCCGTGTAGGTATTTCGGGAGCAGTATTCGGTCTGTTTTATGGAAGTGTATTTGGCTACGAGGAATTGCTTGACCCTGTGTATGAAGCAATGGGAATATCATTCCTTCCATTTAAAATAATGCATAACGTAACAACAATACTTGTCGGAGCAATTGTAATAGGCGTGCTGCTTATGGTAATTTCGATTTTGATTAATATTGTTGTCGGAATAAAAAACAATAAGCTTGAGGATGCTTTGTTCAGCAATAATGGTATTGCAGGTCTTATTTTCTTTGGTGCAATTCTTATCGGGGCAGTAGGAAGTTTAATGGGTGCAAAGCTGTTCACACCTGTTTATATTGCAGTTCTGATAATTCTGCCTCTTATTGCAATGTTTCTCAGAGAACCGCTGTCTTATTGGGTTAAGGGAAAGAAATATGTAATGGAGGGTGGTTTGACGGATTTTATTGCATCTAATTTCTTTGAGGTATTTGAATTTCTTCTCGGTTATGCAACAAACACATTATCTTTTGTGCGTATAGGCGGTTTCGTATTGTCTCACGCATCAATGATGCTTGTTGTTATGGCTTTGTCTGAGCAGGTTTCAGGTGCAGCTGTTCCTATTGTTGTAATATTCGGAAATATATTCGTTATGGGAATAGAAGGTTTGCTTGTTGGTATCCAGACACTCCGTCTTGAATTTTACGAAATCTTTTCACGTTTTTACTCAGGCGACGGAAAGCCGTTTGTTCCTGTGAAAATTAATTATGATGAAACAATTGAATGATATTGGAGGATAAATTTATGTTATATTTGTTTTTAGTACCGATTATTGTTATAGCTATTCTTTTTGCTCCTGTAATTATTGCAGTTAAAAAGAAAAAGGGTGAAAAATCCATAAGAACTGCACTTGTTACAAATTTCTGTGCTTTTTTTGGTGTACTGATTGTGTTTACAGCTTTACCTATCGGCTTTTATGTTTCCGCAGAGGAAGCTCCTGCTGAGACAACAGTTGTTACCGAAACTGCTGAAACAGAAGAAACAACAGCTGAAAAAAGCATTTCCGATAAAGGTATAGGTTATATTGCAGCAGCTCTCGCTGTAGGTCTTGGTTCAATTGGCGGCGGACTTGCCGTAGCAGCAGCAGCTCCTGCTGCTATCGGTGCAGTAAGTGAAGACCCTAAGTCTTTTTCAAAGTCACTTATTTTTGTTGCTCTTGGTGAAGGCTGTGCTCTTTACGGATTTATTATCGCATTGCTTATGCTGTTTATGTAATTTTAATTGGAGGAAATATGCGTTTCTATTTAATAAGCGATAATGTTGATACTCAAATGGGAATGAGATTGGCTGGTATTGATGGAGTTGTTGTTCATACGGCTCAGGAAGTAACCAATGTGTTGAAGAAAATTGCAGAAGATAAGGATATAGCTGTAGTTCTTATAACAGAAAAATTGGTGAATTTATGCCGTGATTTAATTTATTCTTATAAACTTAATCAGCATCAGCCGCTTATTGTTGAAATACCAGACAGACACGCTACATCAAATGTTGCAGAAACGATATCGTCCTATATCGAATCAGCAATAGGTTTAAAAATATGATTATTCCTAAGTGAAAGGCAGAGGAATGTGATTATGAATACTGATAATGAGAAGCTAAATAAATTTATACAGGCTGTACAAGATGAAATTGACAATAAAATAAAAAAAATTATTGATGATGCAGAAGCTGAACGTAATTTGATTTTGATGCAGGCTGAGGTTGATGCAGAAGAAGCTTCTGAAAGATATTATAATATTAATTTTCAAAAGAACGATAAATGCTTTGTAAGAGAGATATCAAGTGCTGAGTTGAACATGAAAAAAAGAGTTATTCATCGTAGAGAAGAGCTTGTTGATAAGGTATTTGAGGTTGTTAAAGAGCGTTTAAGCGAATTTAAAGCGACTCCTAAATATGTTGATATGCTTATAAAGCATTTATTACTTATGCATATAACAGATGATATGGAAATTTATATGTCCGCTGACGATATGAAATATGCGGAACTGTTGAAAAAAGCAATACCCTCACATAATATCAAAATTTATGCAAGCGATAAAATAGTGCTTGGAGGAATGTCAGTATATAACGTTTCCAAAGGAACTATTATCGACAAAACATTTGATTTGGCTATTGAGGAAAAGCGCAGAGCTTTTGCTAACAGTAATGCTTTTTTCAGAAATAATCCTGTTGAGGAGGATTGAATTTGAATACAATTTTTTCAATAAACGGTCCTGTTGTTAAAGTTAGGGAGACGAAAGATTTTTCAATGCTTGAAATGGTTTTTGTCGGAACAAAACGTCTTATAGGTGAAGTAATTTCGGTTAATTCACAAGAAACAACAATTCAGGTTTATGAGTCAACAACAGGACTTAAACCAGGTGAAAGGGTTGAAGGTAGCGGTATACCTATGTCCGTCACCCTGGGTCCCGGAATTCTATCTAATATTTTTGATGGCATTGAGCGTCCTTTAAAGCAGCTTGAAAATGTAAGTGGTTGTTTTATAGATGAAGGTTCAAATGTTACAGCCCTTAATGAAGATAAAAAATACAGTGTAACCGTTAAAACAGCTGTTGGAGAATATCTCAGAGGCGGAAGTATATATGCAGTGTGCCCTGAAACACCTGCAATCGAGCACCGCTGTATGCTTAATCCCAAAACAGAGGGAGAGGTAATCTGGACTGCTGAAAGCGGACAGTATACAATTAATGATAAAATTGTGCAGATAAAAAACGATAAAGGTGAAATTATTGACTTGACTCTTTGTCAGAAATGGCCTATTAAGCAAAGTAGACCTTTTAATAAAAGATTACCGATAAGCAAACCTCTCATTACAGGTCAGCGTGTTATTGATACCATACTTCCTATTGGCAAGGGCGGAACAGCTGCTGTTCCTGGTGGCTTCGGAACAGGAAAAACGATGACACAGCATCAGCTTGCAAAATGGTGTGATGCAGATATTATTGTTTACATTGGCTGCGGAGAACGAGGAAATGAAATGACTCAAGTTCTTGAAGAGTTTTCAAAGCTTGTTGACCCAAAATCAGGCAAAGCGCTTACTGACAGAACCGTTCTTATCGCAAATACCTCCAATATGCCTGTTGCAGCTCGTGAAGCTTCAATTTATACAGGAATTACTATAGCTGAATATTACCGTGATATGGGATACCATATTGCTATCATGGCTGACTCAACATCGCGTTGGGCGGAAGCGCTTAGAGAAATAAGCGGACGTCTTGAGGAGATGCCTGCAGAAGAAGGTTTTCCTGCATACCTTCCGTCAAGAATATCTGAATTTTACGAGCGTGCAGGTTATGTGGAGACGCTTAACAATAATGAAGGGTCCATCACAATAATAGGTGCCGTATCTCCTCAGGGGTCAGACTTTTCTGAGCCTGTTACTCAAAATACAAAACGTTTCGTAAGATGTTTTTGGGCACTGGATAAATCTCTTGCTTATGCACGTCATTATCCTGCAATTAACTGGAATGACAGTTATTCGGAATATATGGATGATTTGTCAAATTATTACAATGAAAATGTAAATCCTGATTTTTTGAAATATCGTCAAAGAATTTCCAATATTCTTCTTGAAGAAAACAGACTTATGGAAATTGTAAAGCTCATCGGTTCTGATGTTCTTCCGGAAGAACAGAAGCTTATAATGGAAATTGCAAGAGTAATCAGAGTTGGTTTTTTACAGCAAAATGCTTATCATAAAGATGATACTTTTGTACCGCTTGAGAAACAATTTAAAATGATGGAAATAATACTTGAATTATACGATAAGTGTATGGATTTGGTTTTGAATGGCATTATTGTCAGCAGGATTGCTGAAAAAGGTCTCTTTGAAAATATAATCAAAATGAAGTATGATATTCCAAATGACAAACCTGAATTGTTCAGAAATCTTTCAGCGGAGATAGATCAGAAAATAAAAAAAATTAGAACGGAGATCTAAGATGAGCTTACAATATGTTGGATTAAGTGAAATAAACGGTCCTCTTGTTGTTCTTGATAATGTTGATGGAGTTGCATATGATGAGGTAGTTGATATTCGTCTTGATGATGGTTCAATCCGAAGCGGGCGTGTTGTTGAGATTTCGGGGAACAGAGCTGTTTTGCAGGTTTTTGAGGGTACAAACGGTTTATCATTAAAAAATACACGAACACAATTTCTTGGTCACCCTATGGAAATTTCTTTGTCTCCTGAAATTCTTGGCAGAGTTTTTGATGGCGCAGGAAGGCCAATTGATGGTTTAGGAGAAATTTTTGCGGAAAAAACCGCAGATATCAACGGAAAGCCAATTAATCCTGTTTCACGTTCATATCCCAGAAATTATATTCATACAGGTATTTCCTCTATAGATGCACTTATGACGCTTATAAGAGGGCAGAAACTTCCTATTTTTTCAGGCTCAGGGCTTTCCCATAATAAGCTTGCTGTTCAGATTGTACGTCAGGCTGAAATTGCTGAAGAAAATGGTCAGGAATTTGCTGTGGTTTTTGCAGCAATCGGTGTAAAAAATGATGTTGCAGATTATTTCAGAAGAAGTTTCGAGGAAAGTGGTGTTCTTCAAAAGGTTGCAATGTTCATTAATCTATCCAATGACCCTATTATTGAACGTATTCTCACGCCGAGATGTGCTTTGACAGCTGCGGAATATCTTGCCTTTGAAAAGGATATGCATATTTTGGTTATACTTACTGATATGACATCTTATGCAGAGGCTGTTCGTGAATTTTCATCTTCAAAAGGTGAAATCCCTGCACGAAAAGGTTTCCCCGGATACTTGTATTCTGACCTTGCATCACTGTATGAACGTGCGGGAATTATCAAAGGTTCAAACGGCTCTGTTACACAAATTCCTATTCTTACAATGCCTAACGACGATATTACACACCCTATACCTGACCTTACAGGATATATTACTGAGGGACAAATTGTTCTTGACCGTGGACTTGACCAAACAGGAATATATCCGTCTATTTCAGTTCTCCCGTCTTTGTCACGACTTATGAAGGATGGTATCGGTGAAGGTTATACACGTTCAGACCATGCAGATGTGTCAAATCAGTTGTTTTCAAGCTACGCAAAAGTAATGGAAGCAAGAGCTCTTGCTTCGGTAATCGGTGAAGATGAGCTTTCTGCAATTGATAAGGCTTATATGGAATTCGGAAAAAAATTTGAAGAGTATTTTTTAACTCAGGATTTTGATGAGAATAGAAGTATAGATGAAACTCTTGATTTAGGCTGGAATTTGCTTTCGCTTCTTCCCAAAAATTCGTTGGACAGAATTAATGAACAACTGCTTTTGGAAAAGTATAATCCGAATGCAGCAGAGCTTTTTGATAAGGGGAATTAAATAATGTCAGAAAAAGTTGTTGCAACAAAAGGAAATTTAATCAGTATAAAAAAATCATTGGCTCTTGCTAACTTAGGGTATGAACTGTTGGACAAAAAAAGAAATGTATTAATCCGTGAACTTATGGGATTTGTGGAAAAAGCAAAGCAACTATGTGTTTCAATTGATGAAATGTATATTAAAGCATATTCAGCACTTCAAATGGCGAATATTTCTCAAGGAATAGTTGAGAATGTGGCTAATTCTATACCTATTGACAATTCAATAAATATATCATATAGAAGTGTTATGGGGTGTGAGCTTCCGAAACTTACAATAGAGATAAAGAAACCTATATTGAATTATGGATTACAATATACAAATTCCAATGTTGACATGGCATATATTTGTTTTGAAAAAGTAAAGTATATGACCCTTGAATTGGTTGAAGTTGAAAATAGTATTTATCGTCTTACTAGTTCTATAAAAAAAACTCAGACAAGAGCAAATGCACTTCAAAATATTATTATCCCCAAATACAAGGAAAATTTGAATTATATAATTAACAGCCTTGATGAAAAGGAGCGAGAAGAATTCTCAAGGATGAAGGTAATAAAAGCCAATAAAAACAGAAAGAAATATATTGTGAAATAAAGAGGCAGGAATACAGAATTGTGTTCCTGCCTTTTTGTGGAAATAAAATAAATTACTTGACAAATCTATTGTATTATTATAGAATAAATAAAAGAAAAAATATAAGGAGAACAGAAGTGAAAGGGAAAAATATAAAAAAAATAATTTGTGTAATTTTATCTTGTTTAATGTTGTCAAGCTTTAACTGTGCAATGGTGTATGCCGAAAATCTTGAGGCAATAGAAAGTATAGATGATGTTTCTTCAGATGAAAAATCTGAGTCAGAAAACGAAGAAAAAAGTAATGCTGAAGAATCTGATGAAACATCCCAGGAGGATAACGATGATACTGCTGCAGCGGGAAAAAATAATGCAGATAACAGAGAAGTAACTATTCCCGCAAGAAATGTACGTTTGAAAACGCCTCAGCAGAATAAAATTAAAATTGGTGACACATTTCAAATAAAATATGCATTTTCTCCACTAAAATCAGATGACTATATTACATATCGAAATTTTGATAAAGATGTTGTTAAGGTTGATGAAAATGGTCTCGTTACTGCAATCGGATACGGTAAGGCTAAAATTCAGCTTGAAGCTACAAGCGGAAGAAAGAAAAATATTTATTTTACTGTAACCGACCTTGATGGTAATGTTCAGACAGAACTTGTTAAGGGTGATGCAACAAGTCTGGATTTTGTCAATAAATATTTGGTAGTGAAAAAAGGCAAGAGTGCGCAGATAGAACCAATTTTTTATCCGCTTGGAATTTATGACAATGTTACATATGAAAGTTCCGATAAAAGTGTTGTAACCGTATCTGAAACAGGTCTTGTGACTGCTAAAAAAACAGGTTCTGCATTTATCACAGTAACAACAGACGATAATATATCAGCTGAAGTAGAGATTAATGTTTACAGTTCATTTTATAAAGGAATAGATGTATCTAAATGGCAGGGAACAATAGACTGGAAAAAGGTGGCACAAGAAGGTGTTGATTTTGTAATGATAAGGAGCTCTTATGGTTATGAAGATACAGACCCTAAGCTGAAGGCAAATGTAAAGGGCTGTGAAAAATATGATATTGATTATGGATTTTATCATTACACGTATGCAAAAAATGTTTCTGAGGCTAAAAAAGAAGCAAAATATTTTCTTAAAACAATAAAGAAATATTCGCCTGACTATCCGATTGTACTCGATATTGAAGAAGCTTTTTATAATAAAATGAGTAAAAAGAAGGTTACAGATATTGTTGTGACTTTTATGGAAGAACTTGAAAATGCAGGTTATTACGCAATGATTTACTGTTCTCCATCGTTTATTAATGATAACCTTGAAGCATCAAAAATAAAAGATTACGATATATGGATTGCTTGTTGGGGAGATAAAG
>JAZSHA010000233.1:0-13212 GCA_045533025.1 Oscillospiraceae bacterium | reverse complement strand
CTTGACCACGAAATTCCGCTTGGTGAGAATGATATTACGCTTTCTGATGTAAAATAAATAACTAAAATGACCCGAGAAACAAATTCTCGGGTCAAACTTTTATAAAGAGCAGGGGAGTATACAAAAAGAAAAACGGCAACTGAAAATCAGTGCCGTTTGTTGTGTACATATACGGTAAATTACACAGCTCTTGTAACCTTGCCGGAACGGAGACATCTTGTGCATACATAGATATGCTTAGGAGTACCGTTTACAATAGCCTTTACACGCTTAACGTTTGGCTTCCATGTTCTGTTGGAACGGTGATGTGAGTGGGAAACCTGTATACCGAAAGTAACACCCTTTCCGCAAATATCGCACTTTGCCATGGGGTTACACCTCCTTTTCAATATCATTTATAAAGTCAACGCTACTATTTTATCACAAAACTTTCACGAATGCAAGCCTTTTTTGAAAAAAAGTTTGAAAATTCGAATTATTTTTGGAAATGCGGCTAAAAATTGAGATTTTGCCTTGTATTTTTGTGAAGAATATTGTATAATAAATTTGATTGTAATTATATCTGAAAGGGGCATACATATTTAATTATGTTCTCTACCGAGCGAATAACTGAAATACTTATTCATGGTATAATTCTGCTTATTGCTTTTCCTATACACGAATGTTCCCACGCACTTGTGGCAAAATGGCTTGGCGATGATACCGCTGAAAAGCAGGGAAGAATTACACTTAATCCATTAAAGCATCTTGATTTATGGGGTACAATTCTTATGCTTTTTGCAGGTTTCGGCTGGGCAAGGCCTGTACCTATTAATCCCAACAAGTTCAAGAAGCGTAAGCTTGGTATGGCGCTTTCTTCATTGGCAGGACCTGTTTCAAACCTTATCCTTGCTTATATTGCAATGATTTTGTCAAAAATTCTTTTGTATACAGAAACAAGCGAGGAACTTTCAATAATTTGCATAAATGCAATGCTTATCAATGTTGGGTTGGCCGTGTTTAATCTCATACCTGTTCCACCACTTGATGGTTCAAGAATTATGCTGTTAATTCTGCCTGAAAAGTTATATTTCAAGGTTATGAAATATGAAAATGTCATTTTTATTATCCTCTTCGCAATAATATGGCTTGGATTGCTTGATACACCGCTTGCTTTTCTGCAAGTAAAAACAATTGAATTTATGAGCTTTCTTTCCGGTTGGGTAGATATGCTTTTTATATGATTTGGAGTAAAATAAATGGAACAAATGTCGTTTAAGCTTGAAATCTTTGAGGGTCCTCTTGACTTGCTTCTGCACTTGATTTCAAAGCATAAACTTAATATCAATGATATTCCGATTGTCACTCTGCTTGACCAGTATATGGAGTATATTGACAGAATGTCTGAACAGAATATGGAAATAGCAGGGGAATTTCTTGAAATGGCAGCACGACTTGTTTATATAAAGACAGTGTCACTTCTTCCTCAGCACGAAGAAGCTGAACAGCTGAAAAAAGAGCTTCAGGGCAAACTTATCGAATATTCACTCTGTAAAAAAGCCGCAGAGCTTATGAAAGAACGCTATATTGGTAATGTTAATGCTGTAAGAAAACCGTTGAAAATTGAGTTTGACAATACTTACACTCTTATGCACGACCCGCAGGAGCTTCTTGACGCTTATCTGAAAATTCAGGTGAAACCTCAGAATGAAAAAATCAGAACAGAAGCGTTCAATACAATTGTGAAAAAGAAAATTGTTTCTGTTACATCAAAAATTATCTATGTTTTGCGTCATTTGTATAAATCAGGAAGCTGTATGATGGATGGACTTTTTGAAGGAATGACTAACCGTTCTGAACGTGTAGCAACTTTTCTTGCTATACTTGAACTTACAAAATCAGGGAGAATTTGGCTCAACGACGATAACACTGTTATTACATTCAATAAAAATCGTAGAATAGCTGAGACAACAGAACTTACCGATACGGAGGTATCTTACCAATGAAAATAAATGAAGGCGTTTCTGTAATAGAAGCAATACTTTTTGCTCATGGAGAACCGATTGAAGCCGAAAAGCTCTCTGTTGCTGCTGGTATTGAACATGAAACCTTGGTAAAGCTTATACAGCTGCTTATGGACAGATATGAGTCTACTGAAAGTGCACTTACTGTTCTGAGATTAGGCACGTGTTATCAGCTTGCTGCAAAAGCCGATTATATTGAATATATACGCGCAGCTATGGAAACTAAAAAAATACACCTCTTTCTCCTGCGGCGATGGAGGTGCTTACAATAGTAGCATATAATCAGCCTGTGACCAAGGGATTTGTTGAACACGTCAGAGGAATAGACAGTTCAAGTGTTGTTAATTCGCTTGTTGAAAAGAATTTGCTTGAGGAAGCAGGAAGACTTGATGTTCCTGGAAGACCGATTGCCTATAAAACAACACCTGCATTTTTGAGATGTTTTCAGCTCTCATCTCTTGAGGATATGCCTGCACTTCCTAATTCAGAAGGACAGGTATGCTTTGATGAAATATTAATTTCAAAGGAAAGTGCGGAATCTGAAAATACTGATGAAAAATAATTTCTATTTAGAGGAGGGTAAATATTGACAGCGTTTATAGTTGTTTCTGTAATTATTTTAATATTTGCCTTTTTTCTGAATATGTAAATCAAAGCGGAAATCAGTTATCTTGGTGGAAGTTTTGATTTTAAGGTAAAGTATTTGTGCTTTACGGTATTCCCGACTAAAAAGAAAGAAAAAAAGAAAAAAAGTAAAGTAAAAAAAAATAAGTCTGCTGAAAAAAGTCAAATAGATAATGAAATTGGAGTAGATTCACAAGAACATTCGGAGCAGTTTAGTGAAGAAAATCATGCTGAGGTGAATTTGGAAAATACAGAAGATATAAAGTCTTCTAATGAAAAGTCAAAAGAAACTCTTTCTCAGAAAATAGATAAGATTTTCGATATAATTGAAAAGGTGAAAATAATTTGGTCAGTTTCAAAGAAATGGCTTGTACACATTTTCAAGCATATTTATATTGAAGAACTTATGGTGGATTTTACAATTTCTGATGAGGACGCATATAAAACTGCGATAAATTACGGTAAAATAAATGCAGCTGTGTATAATTCCATCAACTTTATCAGATCTTTTTTTACTGTTACAATAAAAACGGTGGATATACTCTGTGATTTTGACAAAAAAGAACCGCAGTACGATTTTTCGGTAAAAATTACGGTAAGACCTGCAACAATTCTTTCCGCAGCATTTGGAATATTGTTCGGTTTATTAATAAACATTAGAAAGCTTATAGGAAAAAATAAAAAACAGCAGTCTGCTGAAAGTGCTGTTTCAATGTAAAGGAGAATGATTATGGATACAAAAGTAAAGGATTTAATTGCTTCATCAATAGGCAAAATTCACGAGTTGTCCGATGCAGATACAATTATCGGTGACCCAATAAAGATTGATGGGAATATTACAATAATCCCTGTTTCTAAAATTTCGTACGGGTTTGCAGCAGGCGGTTCTGACCTTCCTTCAAAAAGTGACAAGGAGCTTTTTGGCGGCGGAAGCGGTGCAGGTATGTCCATTCAGCCTCTTGCTTTTATAGTAATTGCTAATGGTGAGGTTAAACTTCTTGAACTCGGTTCAGGCAGTTCTCCTGCTAATGCTATTGTCAGTGCAGTTCCTGAACTTTTTACCAAAATTCAGACCATGTTTTCCAAGAAAAAAGGTGAAGAAACTGTAGCTGATATAGAAGCAGAGTCACCGAATGCAGCAGAGCCTGAAATTGAAAAGGTAGAGATTAATACAGAAGGTTTTGATTTTTGATATAATTTGTTTGTGAGCTCCATATTAATATCATAGTAGCTTGTGGTATTAATATGGAGGTTTGTATGAAAAGAAAAATTGTAATTGCAGTATTGTTAAGTGCAATAATTTGGTGTAATACATTTCTGAATGTCAGCGCTTTTTCTTTAAGTGGTGTTTCAGCTAATGCGTATATTTTGTTTGAGTCACAAACTGGCACAGTGATTGCTTCAAAGAATGAGCACAAAATACTTCCGATGGCAAGTACAACCAAGATAATGACAACGCTGTTGTTGCTGGAAAGCGGTGAGCTTGAAAAAGAGTTTACGGTTGATAATGAAGCCATAATGGTTGAAGGTTCATCAATGGGACTTTGTGAAGATGATATTGTAACAAAACTTGCACTTTGTTATGGAATGATGCTCCCATCAGGAAATGATGCAGCTAATCAAACGGCGGTTTTGCTGGCAGAAAATACAGAAAATTTTGCTGTTATGATGAATGAGCGTGCATCTAAAATAGGCTTGAAAAATACAAATTTCGTTACGCCATCGGGTTTGCACGATGATAATCATTATTCTACAGCTTATGATATGGCACTTCTTACACGTGAAGCGCTGAAAAATGATTTGTTCAGGGAAATTTGCAGTACGCAAAGAGCAAAAATCAGATTTGGCAATCCGCCATATGAAAGATGGCTTGTCAATACAAACAAACTTCTGCATTTGTATGATTATTGTATTGGTGTAAAAACGGGGTTTACAGATGAAGCAGGAAGATGTCTTGTTTCAGCTGCTGAAAAGGACGGCGTAACTCTGATATGTGTTACGTTAAACGCTCCTAATGATTGGAATGACCATATAAAGCTGTATGATTATGGCTTTTCAGCAACTGAAATGCAGCCGATTGAATATGATTTTTCGAAATTGTCAGTTTCTGTTGCTGGGGGTACAAAAAAGAGTATAGCAGTTAATTCTGTTAAAGTACCTATGTGTGCAGAAATTAATGGAGAAAAAACAGAGATTACCTCAGAAGTGCTGTTGAAAAAGTTTTTGTATGCTCCTGTCAGTGAAGGTGAAAATGCAGGGCAAATCAATTTTTATTCTGACGAGAAATTGATTTTTTCAACAGAGCTTGTAACAATCGAAGAGTGTGAGGCGGTGGATTGCACATATAAACCATCATTGCTTGAAAAAATTGTTGAGTATATAAAGAGATTTTTATAAAAGGAGAAAAGATGTGGAGAAGATTAGACTTCAAAAGCTTATTGCAGAAAGTGGACTTTGTTCACGAAGAAAGGCAGAGGAATATATAAAGCAGGGTAAAGTCAAGGTGAACGGCCATGTAGCGTCGATAGGTGATGGAGCAACTTTAAAAGATGTAATAAGCGTTGATGGCGAACGTATATACCTTTCTAAAAAGCGTGAAAAATATTATATTATGCTGAATAAACCGAGAGGATACGTAACAACAATGTCTGATGAATTGGATAGACGATGTGTTACTGAGCTTTTGGAAGATTTCCCTGAAAGAGTGTATCCTATCGGACGTCTTGACCGTAATTCGGAGGGGCTTTTGCTGTTTACAAATGATGGTAAGTTTGCAAATGATATTATGCATCCAAGCCGTCATGTTTCAAAAACATATCGTGTAACTGTTCGTCCGAGCATTACAGATGAACAGCTTGTCCAGCTTTCGGAAGGCGTTGTAATTGATGACAGAAAAACACTTCCTGCAAATGTGACTGTACTTACACAGGAGCAAGGCAGGGTTGTGTTGCAGATTGTAATTCGTGAAGGAAGAAATCGTCAGGTAAGAAAAATGTGTGAAGCGGTCGGACTTGAAGTTGCACGTCTGAAAAGAACGGCAATCGGTCCTGTCAAGCTTGGAATGCTTAAACCAGGAACATATAGAGAGCTTACCTCTGAAGAGTTAAGAGCTCTCAGAAGTGCAATGGGCGACAAATAAATATGAATTTTTTGAAAATATACAAAAAAATATTGTTTATGTCTTGTAAATTTTTGAAAAATGTTGTATAATATAATGGAATATTTTATATGTTGAACGGAGGAACGCTTATGTTGACTGAAAGCCAGAAGGCTAAGTTTGAAGCATACAAAACAGCTTCAGCAAATAGCAGCAAGGCTAAGGAAAGACTTGCTGATTTATTTGATGAGGGGGTATATACCGAAATCAATGCAGGTGTAAAAAACAGTGAAGATTATGCAGGAGTCATTACTGCATATGGTTATGTTGATGGAAGCCCTGTATATGCATTTTCGCAAGATAAATCTATAAAGGGCGGTGCTGTAAGTAAGCAACATGCAGCTAAAATTTGTAAGATTTATGACCTTGCATCAAGAACAGGTGTACCTGTAGTTGGTATTTATGACTCTAACGGTGCATTCATTGATGATGGTGCAGAAGCAATTAAGGCATACAGTGATATGCTTATGTGGACGAATAACCTTTCGGGTGTTGTTCCTCAGATTTCTGTTGTTGCAGGTACTTGTGCAGGAAGCTCTGCTATGGTTGCTTGCTCCGCTGACTTTGTTGTAGTGACAGATGAGGCTGAGCTTTATACAACTGTGGGTAAAGAAGTAAAGGGGGAAGATGCAGTAGCAAACGGAACAGCTGCTATTGCTGCAAAGAATGATAAGGAAGCTATGGAAGCTGTTAAGAAGATTATTGCTATGCTTCCTGCAAATAATATTTCTGCAATTCCAATGTTTGAATTTGCTGAAACAGGTAAGGTTGCAAGCGGTGCAGCTGCTGATATCGCAGAAGCAATCGCTGATGCTGACAGTATTGTTGAGCTTTCTGACGGATTTGGTACAGCTTCTTACACTGCAATTGCAACAATTGGCGGTTCTGCTGTAGGTATTACCGCTACAAATAAGACTGAGGACAAGCTTACTTCCGATGACTGTGCAAAGCTTGCAAGATTTGTAAGAACTTGTGATGCTTTCACAATTCCTGTACTTACAATTATTGATACAGAAGGCTTTGACAGCGACGCTTGCGTACGTGATATGGCTAAGCTTGCAAATGCTTATGCGGAGGCAACAACTCTTAAGGTTTCTCTTGTTGCGGGTAAGGCTTATGGTGCTGCAATGGCTGCTCTCGGTGCTGGAAATGCTGATGTAACTTATGCTTATGCAGATGCAGTTATTTCTCCTGTTGCACCTGTTACAGCAGTTGAATTCCTGTGGCATGATAAACTCAAGGGTGCATCTGACCTTGCTGCTGAGAGAAATAAGCTTGCTGTTCAGTATGCTGATGAGAATGCTTCCGCATTTGATGCTGCTGCAAAGAACTGCATAGACGATATTATCACAGCTGAAGAAGCTCGTATTAAAGTTCAGGCAGTACTTGAAGTAATGGCAGGTAAGAGAATGACAAAGCGTCTTCCTAAGAAGCACAGTAATATGCCTTTCTGATTAAGCTTAAGTAAATTTTTAAATATATGAATGGTGGTATATAGTTATGAAAAGATTTAATATTACAGTAAATGGCAAAGCTTATGATGTAGCTGTTGAAGAGGTAACAGGCGGTGCTCCTGTAGCAACCACTCCTGCGGCACCTGTTCAGACAGCAGCTCCTGCACCCGCACCTGCAGCTGCTCCTGCTCCAGCAGCTCCTGTTGTAACAGGCGGAACAGCTGTTAATTCTCCAATGCCTGGTACAATTCTTGATGTAAAGGTTAATGTTGGTGATACAGTTGCTGAGGGTCAGGTTCTTATGATTCTTGAAGCTATGAAGATGGAAAATGATATTGTTGCACCAGTTGCAGGTAAGGTCGCTGCTATCAACGTAAAGAAGGGCGATTCTGTAAACTCCAACGATGCACTTGCATCTATCCAGTAATCTTACGAAAGGTTGATTAAGATGGCTAAAATTAAAGTTACCGAAACCGTTCTCCGTGATGCTCATCAGTCACTTCTTGCTACAAGAATGACAATGGACGAAATGCGTCCAATCCTTTCTACAATGGATAAGGTTGGTTTCTATTCCGCAGAGGTTTGGGGAGGCGCTACATTTGACTCATGTCTCCGTTTTCTTAATGAAGACCCATGGGAAAGACTCCGCATTATCAGAAAAGAAATGCCTAATACAAAGCTTCAGATGCTTTTCAGAGGTCAGAATATGCTTGGGTACCGTCATTATGCTGATGATGTACTTGAATATTTTGTTCAGAAGTCTGTGGCTAACGGTATTGATATTATCCGTATTTTTGATGCTCTTAATGACATCAGAAACCTTAAAACTGCTATTGCAGCTGCAAAGAAGGAAGGCGCACACGCTCAAGTTGCTATTTCCTACACACTTGGAGACGTGTTTACAACTGATTATTATGTGAATTATTGTAAGCAGATTGAAGAAGAAGGTGCTGATTCTATCTGTATCAAGGATATGGCTGCTCTTCTTACACCTTACAGAACAGCTGAACTTACAAAGGCTATTAAGGCTGCTGTAAAGATTCCTGTACAAATTCATACACACTACACATCAGGCCTTGCTTCTATGTGTCTTCTTAAAGGTATTGAAAGCGGTGCAGATATGATTGATACAGCTATGTCTCCACTTGCCCTTGGTACATCCCATGCTCCAACTGAATCTATGGTTGCAGCGCTTCAGGGTACCGAATATGATACAGGTCTTGATCTTGTTCTTCTGACAGAAGTAAGAGATTACTTTATGGGTCTCCGTAAAAAGTATATTGACAGTGGTCTTCTTGACCCTAAGATGCTTGCTGTTGACGCAAATGCGCTTATTTATCAGGTTCCGGGCGGTATGCTTTCTAATCTTCTTTCACAGCTTAAGCAGGCTGGTAAGGAAGACCAGCTTACAGAGGTTCTCAAGGAAGTTCCAAATGTTCGTAAGGATTCCGGTTACCCACCACTTGTTACACCTACATCACAGATTGTTGGTACACAGGCTGTATTCAATGTAATTACAGGTGAGCGTTATAAGACTGTAACTAAGGAATTTAAGGCACTTGTTAAGGGAGAATACGGAAAGACTCCTTCCGAAATTTCTCCTGAATTCAGCAAGATGATTCTTAAGGGTGAAGAACCTATTACTTGCCGTCCTGCTGACCTTCTCAAGCCTGAACTTGATAAGCTAAAAGAAGAAGCTTCTGAATGGGTTGAACAGGAAGAAGATGTACTTAGCTATGCTATGTTCCCACAGGTTGCTCCTAAATTCTTTGCTAAAAGACGTGACTTGAAGTATGGTGTTGACAGTGCGCATGCAGATGCTGAAAATAAGGTGCATCCAGTTTAATAAACTTGTTTAAAAGAGCCGTTTTTACGGCTCTTTTTTATTGTAAAACACTTGATTTTTCTTGCGAAAAATGATATAATTAAAAATAAGTGTTAATACTTAATATGTGCGGTTTTGCAGAAAGGATAACCTTATATGATTAAGAGTATGACAGGCTATGGACGTGGACAACAGATTGTTGACGGCAGAGAAATTACTGTTGAAATCAAATCTGTTAATCATAGATATTTTGAGTTTTCAGCAAGAGTACCTAGAGCTTATGGATATCTCGAAGAAAAACTTAAATCTTTCATTCAGGGTAAAGTTTCAAGAGGTAAGGTTGATGTTGGGGTAACAATATTCAATATAGAAGGTAAAGATGCTCAGATTGAGGTAAATCAATCAATTGCTGTTGGGTATATTGATGCGTTGAGAAAGGCAAATGAAACAATAGGACTTACAGATGACCTTGCTTTATCGCAGCTTATCAGACTTCCTGACATTTTCAATGTTATAAAAACAACAGAAGATGAAGAGGTTATTTGGAATTTAGTAAAGGTAGTAGCTGAAGAAGCGCTGAATAATTTTGTTGCAATGCGTGAAACTGAAGGACAGAAGATGAAAGAGGATATAAAATCCAGATTGACTTATATCAGTGATCTGGTAGCAAAGGTAGAAAGTCGTTCTCCTATGGTTACAGAAGCCTATCGTGAACGCTTGTATAATAAAATTACTGAAATTCTTAATGATAAAAAAATCGATGAGCAGCGTATTCTTACAGAAGCAGCTATTTTTTCAGAAAAAACAGCTGTTGACGAAGAAACTGTCAGATTGAAAAGTCATATTCATCAGTTTACCGAACTTCTTGACTCTAAGGAATCTGTCGGAAGAAAGTTGGATTTCTTAATTCAGGAGTTCAACCGTGAAAGTAATACAATTGGTTCTAAAGCACAAGATGTTGAAATAACAAGAATCGTTGTTGAACTTAAATCTGAAATAGAAAAAATCAGAGAACAGATTCAGAATATAGAATAAATCGGAGGAGTATATGAAACTGATTAATATTGGTTTCGGCAATATGATTAATGCAAGCCGATTAATTACAATTGTAAGTCCTGAATCTGCGCCGATTAAACGTATTATTCAAGAGGCTAAAGAAAAAGGCTTGTTGATTGATGCAACTTATGGAAGGCGAACAAGGGCAGTTATTATTATGGACAGTGACCATGTTATTCTATCAGCTGTTCAGCCTGAAACTGTTTCAAGACGACTTAATAACGAGGAGGTGCCTGATGATGAGTAAAGGGTTGCTTATTGTTGTTTCCGGTCCTTCGGGCTGCGGAAAGGGAACTATTTTAGCAGAAGTACTGAAAGATAATAGATTTTTTTATTCCATTTCTGCAACAACAAGAAATGCTCGTCCTGGCGAAATTGATGGTGTAAATTATCATTTCCTTACAAAGAATAAATTTGAGGAACTGATTGAAAATGACGGTATGCTTGAATATGCTTCATATTGTGACAATTATTACGGTACACCAAGAAAGCCTGTTGAGGATATGCTCAATCAAGGTAAACACGTTATTCTTGAAATTGAAGTTAAAGGCGCGATGAAAATAAAGGAAAAATGTCCTGATGCTAAGTTTATTTTTATACTTCCGCCATCGCTTAAAGAGCTTCGTAGACGTCTGAATAAGCGTGGAACAGAAACAGAAGATGTGATAGAAAAGAGACTTAATGAAGCAACAGGTGAAATTAAACAAGCATATAATTATGATTATGCATTGGTTAACGGTGAATTATCAATTGCTGTTGATGATTTGTTGGCTATAATTAGAGCAGAAGAGCTTAATTTAAAAAATACAAATGAAATTATTGATGAGGTGTTAGAAAATGCTTAGACCATCTATTAACCAGATTGCTACAAAAAATGAAAGCTACTATTCAGTTGTTCTTGCTGTTGCAAAACGTGCAAGAGAAATCGCTGACGATTTGTATACAAATAACGAAACATTGGAAGAGAAACCAGTAAAAACTGCTGTTGAAGAATTTGCGAGCAGAAAGTATACTTTCATTGAGGATTCTTCTCTCAGATCTGCAAAAGACTAATTATCTGGAGGAATAAATTTGCTTACAATTAAGCATTTGGCTGCTGTTGGTATCAGTTCAACAACATTCGGTTACGATAAAAGATATCAGTATACTATTCCGATTGATATGGATTGTAAAGTGTTTGTGGGTGCAAGAGTTCTTGTGCCTTTTGGAACAGGCAACAGAAAGCGGATAGGTGTTGTTATTAGGATTGATGAAGTAACAAATGAAGATTTAAGCAAATTTAAACCAATAAATTCAGTAATAGATACAGAATCGTTACTGAATAATGAAATGGTTGACTTGCTTTATTGGATAAGAAATACTACGCTGTGTACCTATTTTGATGCGTTCAGAACTCTTATTCCTATAGGTTTAAGTGTTAATTATTCATTGCAGTATAAGCTGTCGGATAATGAAAATTTGTCTGAAAGCATATTATCAGATGCAGCGGTAGAATTATTTAGTATGGCTAAAAGTGACATTTCGATTATCAATGAAGCTGATAAATCACTTGTTAATGAACTTACAGAAAAAGGATTTTTAATTGAAGAAAATTTATTCAAAAGGCGAAAGAAAGATGAAACTGTAAAAATGCTTCGTCTTACTGATGAATATATTAACGGTAAGGTGGATACAGCACTTTCTCCTAAACAAAGCAAAGTTGTTAATTTGCTTGAAGAAAGTGAAACAGCTTCTTTCAAAGAGATTACATATATATGCGGCGTGACATCAGCTGTTGTAAAGAATCTTATTCAAAAAAATATTATTGAGTCATATGAGTATGAAGTAATTTATACTCCTAAGGTTAAAGCTGAAAATGATGTAAATAGTATTGTTTTAAATGATGAACAGCAAAAAGTATTTCAAGGAATAGCAGAGCTTATTGATGCCCAGAAGCCTGAGGTTGCCTTGCTTCATGGAGTTACAGGTAGCGGAAAAACATCGGTTTTTGTTAAGTTAATAGAGCATACGCTTGAACAGGGCAGAGATGTAATTATGCTTATTCCAGAAATATCTCTTACGCCTCAAGTTGTGCAGAGATTTCAATTCTTGTTTGGGGATTTGGTTGCTATTATGCACAGTAATTTGTCATTGTCCCAAAGGTTGAATGAATATAAACGTGTAAAAAATCATCAGGCGAAAATTGTTGTTGGTACAAGAAGTGCTATTTTTGCACCAATGGATAATATTGGTCTTATTATTATTGACGAAGAAGGGGAGCGTACATATAAATCGGAGTCGTCTCCAAGATATAATGCAAAAGAAGTCGCAAAAAAAAGATGTATTACTCATAATGCTGTGGTGCTTATGGCTTCGGCAACTCCTTCGATAGAAAGCTATTATTACGCTAAAAATGAGCGATATAAGCTTTTTGAGATGGAAAAAAGGTATTCTCAGAATAAATTACCTGACGTGGAAATTGTTGATTTGGCTTCGGACGGATTTTATGGCAGTTCAACTGTTTTTTCAGAACGTTTAGTTGAGGAAATTAATTATAACCTTGAAAAAAAGGAACAGATTATTTTATTGTTGAACAGACGTGGATATCATACATATATCAGCTGTTCTGATTGCAAAGAGCCGTTAGTTTGTCCTAATTGCAGCATTCCATTGACTTATCATAAAGTAAATAAAAAGCTCATATGTCATTATTGCGATTACAGTATAGAAATGGTTGATTGCTGTCCGAGATGTAATTCTGAACATCTTCGTTTGACAGGTATAGGTACTCAAAAGGTTGAAGATGAGATAGCAAATCTTTTTCCAAATGCAAGAATATTAAGAATGGACGCAGATACAACCTATTCAAGATATGCATATGAAAAAAATTTTGCTGCGTTTGAGAATAAAGAGTATGATATAATGCTTGGTACGCAAATGATTGCGAAGGGTTTAGATTTTCCTGATGTAACGCTTGTTGGAGTGCTGTCCATAGATAAAGCGCTTTTTTCAGGCGATTTCAGAAGCTATGAAAGAACCTTTTCGCTTGTTACTCAGGTTGTGGGACGCTGCGGAAGAGGAGATAAACAAGGCAGGGCAATTATACAGACATAT
>JAZSHA010000106.1:0-3897 GCA_045533025.1 Oscillospiraceae bacterium | reverse complement strand
AAGTTTTTGTGTTCGTAACCATCGGAAAGCTTAAGTATTGCTTTTGAAAGAGAAGCCTTTATGTCAGAAGTAATACAGTAAATATTTTTGCCGCTCATCTTTGAATGAATGAGAAGGACAGGACGGATTTTAGAGGCAAGTGATATAATGTCAGAGCACTTTTTATCCATATCTGTTCCGAGGAAAATAAAGCTTCTAAAATTTTTCCCAATATATTTTTCAATTTCTTCCGAGCCATTCTCAACAGCCTCAACAGGAATTTCAATTACAGTAAAACCATTCTCCGAAAATTTGTCTTTAAGTATTTCAACGGAAGCACTGTTGCGGTATCCCTGAGAAGTGACAAGAGCAATCAGCTTTACTCTGTTGTCATAGCTTGCTTCAAAGCCGTTAAAGCTGATGTCATTTTCATTTATTGTATCCATAATTCGCTGTCTCGTGCTGTCCTTGATTTTGTCGCCGTTAAGAGCACGGTAAATAGTTGACTTTGAAACACCTGTCATTTCAGCAAGCTTTATTACATTCATTACAATACTTCCTTTTACAGTAGTTGTTTTTGTACAGTATCAAATCCTTTAAAGCTTCGATAAGTTCGGAACAGTGCAGCGGCATCTGTCCCGAACTTCGAAATTAAGGAGAAGATGAATAGGGGTGTTAGTTTAAATTTGATTTTCCATACCGTAAATAGGGGACTGTAAGTTCTAAAACTTTTTGCCCCCACCAAAACGGTTTGTTTACTGTATGAACAGTATAAATGTTACAGCTTTATTATAACAATATTGATTTTTTTGTCAATCTAAAAAACAAATAGTGGCATTTTGCATAATAAATTTCAGTTAATCTATGCTACTTTGCATAAAATTTGTTTATGATTTAACAATCGAATTAGTGTTTGTTGTGAAATTGCACAAAGAATTTGCTGTGAAAATGTGAGGCTAAGGTATCTTTGATAATTGTATAAGCGGTTCTGAGTAAATCTTGAGTATTTTACGAAAACATTTTCGGAAAATGCAGAAGTTTTGAAAATGTTTTCATTCATAAAATGTTTTAAAATTCAGATTAAATTTATCTTAATCTGCTGATTAAAAATAAATTAAATATATGAAAAAATAGATTAAATTTTGTAACTAAAATGCTGTAAAGTATTGCTATTATCAGCAAAATATGGTATCATAAGTTTTGATGATTAAGTATACCGAAAGGAAGTGACATTCGTGCCTCAAAAGGTCAAAATGAAGGATATTGCTGAGAAACTCGGAGTAAGTATTGTTGCTGTTTCAAAAGCACTGAGCGGTAAATCGGGCGTAAGCGATGAGCTTCGTATGAAAATAAGGAAAACCGCGGATGAAATGGGTTACCATTACAGTACAGCTGTAAAAAAGAAAAATGACCGAAGCAATAATATAGGTATTATCGTTGCCGAGCGTTATGTGCAGGAGGACTCCTTCTATTTTAAGTTCTTCAGACATATCTCACGACTTCTGCAGGTCAGCGACCATTATGCCTTTTTTCAGACCCTTTCCCAATCTGCAGAGGAAAATGCGGTGTTACCAAAAATGCTTTTCCAGCAGCGTGTCGACGGGATAATTATGCTGGGACAGGTTTCAAAAAAATATACCAAAGCAATTCTTGATACAAAAATTCCCGTAGTGTTTCTCGATTTCTACAACGAGCAGATTAATACCGACTGCGTAATCTGCGACAGCTTTTATGCCAGCTATGAAATAACCAACTACCTCATACAAAACGGGCACCGTGATATAGCCTTTGTGGGAAATATCCGTGCCACAAGCAGTATTCAGGACAGATACCTCGGTTACGCAAAATCACTTATCGAGCACAATATCCCTCTCCGTGACAATTATGTGCTAAGTGACCGTGACCTTGCAACGGGACTCCAGACACCTGTTGTGCTTCCTGTTGTAATGCCGACAGCTTTTGTCTGTAACTGTGACGAAACAGCCTGTATGCTTATCGCCCAATTGAAACATCTCGGCTATCGTGTTCCCGATGATATCTCCGTAACAGGCTTTGACAATTCAGTTTACAGCACCATAAGCGACCCGAATATAACCACAATCGAGGTGAATACAGCCTATATGTCAAAGCTTGCGGTCGAAGGAATTTTACAGAAAATCGAAAAGCCCAGCTTTTCAATGGGAATGGTTCACGTCAACGGTCAGATTGTCTATAAGGACTCAGTGCGTTCGTTGAATTATTAATTAATATGAAAAGGAAGATAGAAATGAATAAAGGAATTATTTTTGATTTGGACGGAACATTATGGGACTCCTCCGAACAGGTTGTGGCAGCCTGGAATATGGCGCTTGCCAAGCGTCCCGAAACTGATTTGCAGATTACCGTATCAGATATGACAAGCTACATGGGAAAAACAATGGAAGCAATCGCCGAGCTTATGATGTCCGAACTTGACTTGCAAACCCGACTTGATATAATGAAGGACTGCTGTGATATGGAGCACGAATACCTGCATAGTCACAGCGGAAAGCTGTTTCTAAAGCTTGAAGAAACGCTGAAAAAGCTCAGCGAAAGCTATAAGCTTATTATCGTCAGCAATTGTCAGGACGGCTATATACAAACGTTTTTCCACTGTAACCCACAGCTTGAAAAATACTTTGTTGATTTTGAGTGTCCGGGCAGAACATGCAAGGGAAAAGGCGAGAATATCAAGCTTGTAGTTGAACGTAACAGCCTTGATAAAGCTGTCTATGTGGGAGATACGCAGGGCGACTGTGACGCTTCTGATTTTGCAGGAGTACCATTTGTCCACGCCGCATATGGCTTCGGAAAAATAAACAGGGAAGTGCCGAAGATTACAGCCTTTGAACAGGTAATTGAAGCAGTTGCCGAAATTTTAGGATAAAAGAAAAAGCCGTGTATGCTGTGAAAGCGTACACGGCTTTATGATGCTGTCATATAAATTTCTTTATCATTTCATCTGCATTGCCACGAAGATGAACAAATTCGGAATTGCTGTCGATAACCTCCATTCCAATCCTTTGCATAAGCTTCTGAGAGTTGATGTTACGCTTATCAGCAAAAGCTTCAACATATTCGATATCAGTAGAAAGTGTGCCTATAAAATATTTGCAGAAACTATAAAAGGTTAATGTGCAATGATATTCCTTCTTAAGTTGTAATTCTTCAATCATAAGAAGCTTACCGTTTATATAGTATTGAATATAGCCAATCAGTTCCTCGTTAGCATAACACATCATAATCTGCCTTGCAGACTTGTCAATGGCAGGGGAAATCTTGTAAAGCCATTGCATCTTTTCCTGTTCATAAGTTAAATTTGTCGGAGCAATTTTACCCATATTATCATAAAGCAGGTCAAACAACTTCGGCAGAAATTTTTCTTTTTCGTTTTTATTCAGGTATGTAAATGTTATCATATTATCACCTCGTAAAACAAAAAGAGCATCATCAAAACGATGATGCTCTTTGGCGCAGAAGGAGGGATTTGAACCCTCGCGCCGGTTACCCGACCTACGCCCTTAGCAGGGGCGCCTCGTCACCACTTGAGTACTTCTGCATAATGGTAACAAAGAATAAAAAATAAATTTTTTATTCTCCGAGTTTTGCTTTTGTGCGAAAATCAAAACATCGGAAATAATTAATAATGTAAAATTGAATGGCGGAGAGGGTGGGATTCGAACCCACGGTACGTTGCCGTATCACTGGTTTTCAAGACCAGCTCCTTAAACCGCTCGGACACCTCTCCAACAGTGCCCATCATACCACAGTTACAATGGTTTTTCAATGGCTTTTTCTACTGGAATGCTTGATGTTGCAGATGGTTGGTGCTATACTAATGGGTGGAATTTAAACGGAAGGTGAAACCCTATGACGAAAATTGATATCTTTTCTGGTTTT
>JAZSHA010000066.1:0-8161 GCA_045533025.1 Oscillospiraceae bacterium | reverse complement strand
TCAACGATTTTAAAGTCAATCATCTGGATATCATTATTTTTAATCATATCCATAAGCTCTTGTACTGTTCTTGCCATTTAAAAACCTCCAATATTTTCCACATAATAGGTGTTGTAAAAACAAACAACCATTATTCACATTATATCACACAAAATATGAAATTGCAACAAAAAATTTCACAAAGCATAAAAATCACCGCAGCTTACACCGCGGTGATTTACTCAGTTTCTCAAACTTACATAGGTCTTGCTGCCATTGAGACGTTCCTCAAATTCCGAGCAAGGCAGCGGCTTGTCAAAAAGGTAGCCCTGCGCCATACTGCATTTGAAGTTTTCGAGGAGGTCTGCCTGTACATTGGTTTCAACGCCCTCAGCTACAACCTGCATATCCAGTTCATTTACCATATTTACGATATTTCTTATTACAACCTCATCGGTTTTCTTTTCGTCTCCAAGATTATCAAGGAAGGATTTATCAAGCTTGATGATATCCACATCAAGGTCTTTAAGAAGATTAAGGGAGCTATAGCCTGTACCAAAATCATCAATAGAGGTGCTTATTCCGTAATTCTTCATCTTTCTTACAAATTCAGCAAGGGCTTCATAATCCTCATAACCCGAAGATTCAGTAAGCTCAACCTCGATATATGATGGATTGATACCATATTTTTCAACGATACTGATTATATTTTCAGCAAATCCGCTATTGTGGAGATGGAGCTTGGAAAAGTTAGTTGAAACACGAACAGGCTGCAATCCATTTTCAAGCCAACGCTTCAAATCAGCACAGACCTTGTCCAGAACGTAAAAGTCAAGTCTGCATATTGTTCCTTCACGTTCAAGCACGGGAATAAAGTCCGCAGGAGAAATAACACTGCCGTCCTTTATCCAGCGTGTAAGCGCTTCACAACCACACAGGGTATTATCATCAAGACTAACCTTAGGCTGATAATAAATAACGAACTCTTCCTTTTTCAACGCTTCGGGGAAAATTGTTGAAATGGTATTTGCTTTTATTGTTCGGTCAAGCATATCCGACTCAAACCACAGCACATCACAGCGACCTGTTATTTTTGATGTATTGAGTGCAGTTGAAGACGCATTTATAGCATCATTCACCGTATCATCTTCCTGTATTTCATAGATACCTGCTCTTGCATGTATTGTAATGCTGCGCTTATCATCACCATGTTCAACTTCAAAAATTACGTTTGAAATAAAGCCAAGGAACTCGTTAATACGTTTTTTTTCAATCAGTGCACAGAAATTATCACCGCCCGGACGTGCAATAATTTCATCTTGCTCAACAAAACTCAACAATCTGCGTGCATAGCTTTTAAGGATAATGTCAGCCTGTTTTTCGCCAACAATACGATTGATGAACTTAAAGTTTTTCAGATTGATAAAAACAGCGTTATAATTTTGGAAAAGCTTTTTATTTATAAGCTGCTGGCAATGAAGAAAAAGACCATTCATATTTGCCGTACCCGTGCCAATATCGGTTATGCTGACACGCTTCATCACACTGAGCATCTGAACTCGTCCGCTGATAATAAAAAGGTTTTCAGCAATAAATTTAATATCCTCCAGTTCTTCTTCATTCCATACACAACCCTTCTTGGGATAAAACATCATTTCAAGGGTTCCGCCTTCACCTGTACGGAAAATAAAGATTTTAGGACAATCATCATAACCATCTTCAGAAATATAATAAACAGCTGTTTGGTTAACGCCGTTGACATTGAACGGTGTTTTCGGTGCAGTAAAAGTTTCTTTGCACATACCTATATTCAGAACGTTTGCAATATCCTTTATTGCTTCGGAGACCCATGAAATAAACTCGCCCATTTCAAAGGTCATTCCATTTATTTTATAAAAGAAATCTCTGTACAACTCACTGCATACTTTACTCATAATCAAATTTCCCCCTGAGGTTTTGTGTTCGGGGCACAATGTCCGAGAGCATAAAACCGATTTTATGATGTTGTATCCAATTATTTTTATTGTATCACCTTGTCAGATTATTGTCAATGTTTGTTATGCCGAATTTAAAACGTTTACATTATCTGTACACCATCAATATTAACAACACCCGACAGTACTTTAAGTTTCACAATATGCTCGCTGCAACTGAGATTGCTTTTGCTGTAAAAAAGCTCACGATTTCCAGCTGCCGAAATAGTTTTTGTTTCTGTCACGCCGTCAACACTTACGCTTATTACAGCATCTTCATTATTACCGAAAAACGCAAAATATGTTCCGTTGAACTGAAAAATCATCTCTGCGCCTTCACGTCCGGTGGAAAGCGTGCGCTTATAGTTTGCAAAACCGCACATAAGGTTATGCTCCCAATTGCCGATATATTCAAAACAGCTATCAGTGTCGTCTGCGCACTCAATATAATACGGTTTATTTTCAATCCGAGCTACGTTAACGCACGTAAAAACATTCTGATTATATGAGCTGTAAAGCGCAGCACGTCCTGCGCTGAGAACAACGTTATCGGCATATTCGGCAACAAGCTTACCGTTAATGTACGCTTTAACATTTTCATCTTCGGCAGCAACTGAAATCCTGTTGATTTCATACGGATTGAACTCCGCTTCGCCTGACATTACGGTTTCATTGTTTCTTCTCAGCTTCCATATGCGGTTCTCAAAAATAATAAATGAATACCCACTTGCTCCTATGCAGGCAAGGCTGTAACGAAGACCTGCTCCGATATAGTTTTCATCGGGTTTATCAGATTTTGTCAGAATTACATCTGCTGAAACTGTATAGTTATACCATCGGTCATCACCCAAACTTGTGGTCGGGTCGGGAGTTCCGCCCCACTCAATAGCTTTTGTTTCGGGTGTTATCTTCTGCACAAGTCTGCCATTTTCGACCTCAAAAGCTCCGCCTAAATCGGTTGTATATTTTGGTGCACCGCCTCTTGAAGTAATAAAATCAGTTTCATAGCTGAAATTATCGCTGTAAGGAAGTGACAGAACCTCGGATTTGTATTTTTCACGCTGTTCTTCAATTATATCCAAGGTTGAAACGGTAATCATTGAAAATGGTTTGACGATTACTGAATATGCAAAACTGTCCACTGATTTTTCGGGAATAATACCTGCTGTTTTTCTGAAATAATTTTCATCATAACAGCTATTATCGGGGCCTCTTGTTTCCCACACATTTACCTGTTTTCCCGAATTTGTTGCAAACTCATAGATAATTTCCTTATCGGTTGAATTTACGATAGCGGTGCTGTAATCTCCTGTTTCGGGATTGCAGGCTGTCATAAAGCTATGCACTGTATCAACGAGGGCGTGACCGTCACCGCCTACCTTGCTGTCGTTATAACAAGCGCTGTCAATAAAGCTCCACCCTTTTTTGAAGAATCGTGAGAAGTGGAGGGACATATAGTATCCACTTTCAAGGCTGTAGAAACCACTCCATGGCTCTGCGGCATTTATGAGTGCTTTGTGGCAGAAGGTTACTCCATCATAATAGGCTGAAACGACAGGCTGATACTCGTACAGTGTCATTCCGCCGCAGGGATACATTGCAACAATTCTGTTGGCGATATCGAGGACTCCGTTTATACCAGAAAGTCCTGAACCGTCAAAGCGTGATGTACCTTTGGAATAGCTCATCGGCGGACTGCCCTCACTGAACCAAAGCTCCTTGCCGAACTTATCGGACATAAGCTTTGCCTTTTCGGTTGAATGGCTTGTATAGTGGCTACCGACAATATCCACTGCATTTCTTACTTCTTCATCGTCAGCCATTATTTCAGCAATCCACCAAGTGTTGTCCTCGTCGGCAGCAACAATTTTTATGGCTGAAAAATCATAGGGGCAATCTGTTTCGGATTTAAATCGGCGTGCAGCGTATTTTATCCACTCAGGCTCGATATCACGCTCATTTCTTGATAAACTCACATAGTCAAATTTCAGACCGTATGTATTATAGGCGGCTTTCAGAGTTTCTTTATACCACTTGTATCTTGCGGCATAGACATCTTCGGATTTGGTTACCCATGCAGGCTCGCTCCAATAAAGCATATCAAGGGTGACATTGGGGTAAAGTTTCTTTACGTCGGTGGCAAATTGAAAACCTGCGCCTCTTGTTACGTCGGGAATTTCGTTCTCATATCTCATAACGCAGGGTTCGGTGCCCGAGGTTGAATTTATATCGGAACCCATTTCGAGCTTAAGGTGATTTACTCCGACACCGTTTTCGCCGAAAATGTGGTCGAGGATTTCATAGTATTTGTTGGGGTGGTCTGCCTTATAGTCAAGCAGAAGACGTGAGGAGTTGTTTCCGCTGACCATTCCTGCACCGCGCCAGCGTTTATTAGGCGAAAGGTTGGCTTTTTTTGTATCAATTACTATTCTCAACTGTTACCCTCCTTACAGAAAAATTATTTACTTAATTATCCTACTTATAGCGGCAATTGTCAACTATAATACTTAAAATATTTACAGCATTTTTCAATGGGTAAACCATACTTCAGGTATTGACTTTAGAGAATAATTATTATACTATTGAGATATAAAACAAAATCACCCTGTACACGGAAAGGACGATTACTATGTTTATTGCTGATGAAAAAAGATACGATAAAATGGTTTACAACCGCTGCGGAAAAAGTGGGTTGAAGCTGTCTGCTGTTTCTCTTGGCTTCTGGAAGAATTTCGGACACGAAAACAGCTTTGCCAATATCGAAAAGATGGTGCACACAGCATTCAATCTCGGTATTACACATTTTGACCTTGCAAACAATTATGGTAATCCGTACAACGGAAGTGCTGAGGAAAATTTCGGCAAGGTGCTTGAAGGAATGAAGCATTACCGTGATGAGATGTGTATTTCAACAAAGGCTGGCTACGATATGTGGCCCGGTCCTTACGGTGATAAGAATGGTTCAAGAAAGTATCTTACAGCGTCCCTCGACCAGAGTCTGAAACGTATGGGGCTTGAATATGTGGATATTTTTTATCACCACGTTTTTGACCCTGACACACCGATTGAGGAAACTGCACTTGCTCTTGACAATACGGTAAGGCAGGGCAAGGCGCATTATGTTGGTATTTCCAACTACAACAGCAAGCAGACCGCTGACATTATGAAGATTTTCAAAGAGCTTCATACCCCGTTTATTGTCAATCAACCGTCCTATGCAATGCTTAATCGCTGGGTTGAGGATGACAAGCTGGACGAATTCTGCTTTGAAAACGGTGTGGGACTTGCTGTATTCTCCCCTCTTTATCAGGGTTTCCTTACAGACAGATATCTGAACGGTGTACCTGCTGACTCAAGAGTTGGCAAGGGTGACACCTGGATTGGAAATCAGCTTGATGAAAAAATGGTTGCAAAGCTTAACAAGCTTAATGACGTTGCTCAGAAGCGTGGACAGAAGCTTTCACAGATGGCGCTTTCGTGGGTGCTGAACAACAAGGCTGTTGCAACGGTGCTTATCGGAGCAAGCCGTCCCGAACAGATTATCGAGAATGCGGCGTGCATTGAAAAGCTTGATTTTACGGCAGAGGAAATTGCTGAAATCGAAAAGATTTTAAGTGAATAACAAAAGCATACGGAGCTGTTGCGCAATGCGGCAGCTCCGTATTTTTTCGAAAACGATTTTGTTCCGCTGACGGTCATACCTCTTGTCAGCATTATACAAATAAGTTTCGGAAAATTCGCCTAAATTAACGTATTGCCGAAGATAAATTATTATGTTATACTGATAAAAATCCAATGAGAAAGCAGGGTGTTTTTATGGGAAATTACAGGAATTTTGAGCTGGTTGTTTACTTTGTTGCACACGGCGTAAAAAATGTGAACGAGGCTGAGCTTAACAAACAGATTGAATTCTTTGAAAAGTATATGCGCATTGACAAGGTTTATCTTGAACCGTTCCGTGACGGCCGCTTTGCAAGCGAGGAGCAGCTTCGTCTTTGCAAGGATATTTTTGCTAAGCACGGCATAAAGTCACAGGGCGGTATCACAACAAGTATGCCAGACCCTGAGGGTGCAAAAGCTAAACAACGTTTGTTCAATGTTATGTGCTATAATGATGAGGTTATGATGGACACGCTGAAAAAGGTCTGCGAAATGAATGCACGTGTTTTTGACGGATTCATTATTGACGATTTCTTCTTTACAAACTGCACATGTGAAAAATGCAGAAACGGCAGAGATGAATACAACGCTGAACACGGAATTACAGATGGAAGCTGGCAGGCTTACCGCACTCATCTTATGTATGAGGCTTCAAAGAAGTATGTTATTGGTCCTGCAAAGGCTGTAAATCCTGACTGCAAAATCACAATCAAATATCCGAACTGGGCGGAGTCATATCAGGAAACAGGTTATGACCCTGCTTCTCAGAAAGAAATTTTCGATTACATTTATACTGGCACGGAAACCCGTGACCCGATGAATACTGACCAGCACTTGCCGAGGTATCTTTCTTACTCCCTTATGAAGTATATGGACAAGATGGCACCTGACAGAAACGGTGGTGGCTGGTTTGACCCGTTTGATTGCAGAATGCTTGATTATTATCTTGAACAGGCTTACCTTACTGCATTTGCAAAGCCTAAGGAAGTAATGATGTTCTGTTTTCAGGCGCTTGCTGACTCGGTAAATGTTCCTGCACTTGGCTTTATGCTTGACAAGCTTGATACACTTCTTGACGGTCTTGGTGAACCGATTGGTGTACCTTGCTACATTCCTAATGCTTCGCAGGGTGAAGACAATGTACAGGACTTTCTTGGTATGAACGGTTTCCCTGTTCTTCCTACACCGAACTTTGAAGCTGATGCACCTGCTATGCTTCTGACGGCTTCTTCTGCTTATGACAAGGATATTGTTGACAAGCTTGAAAAATATGTTACAGACGGCGGCAAGGCTATCGTAACAAGCGGCTTTATAAAGGAAACTCTCGGAAAAGGAATTGAACGTCTGACTTCAATCCGTGACAGAAACAGAAAGATGACTGTCAAGAATTACGCATCTGAGATGTCCTTCCATTTCAACAGATGGGAAAGAGAAAGCTCGGCAAAGGCTGTTACTGTTCCTGTAATGGAATTCAGAAACAATGCTACTTGGGGCGCAATCTGCAAGGGTATTTCCGAGGAAGAAGCCTGCACGCTGTTTGCGATTGACACCTACGGCGATGGGCAGATGTACACTCTTGTTGTGCCCGAAACCTTCGCTGATATCAAGCATTACTCTGAAACCGTTCTGAACAGGATGAGGAAGGAATTTGCTGTAAACGGTATCCGTATGGAAGGAAAGGGACAGACAAGCATTTTCGCTTATGACAACGATACTTTCGTTGTTTATCCTTACGTTGACAACAATACTTATGACAGCGATATCACTGTTCACATAAATGATGCAAAATCAATTGCAAGACTTTCCGACGGCAAGGAAATTGCTCCGCTTTACACCGAAAACGGAGAAGCTGTTTTCAGACTTCGTGCTGAAGTTGGAAAATTTGTCGGATACAGAATTATCAGATAAGAGGTTTTTATGGATTTTATCAAGGGAATAACCTTTGCGCCGTTTGCGCGCAGGGGTGCACTTTCAACCGCTGAGGCACGGAAAAGCCTTGACAATCTTGTTGAGCGAACAAACGCAGATTTTATCATTCTTGTTCCGACAGGATTACAGGAGCACCCTCAGGCTGAAATCGTAGACTACAAATCAGAAGCGACTATGGGTGATGAGGAGCTGATTGAATTTATCGGATACGCTCATTCAAAGGGGTTGCGTGTTGCGCTGAAACCGACTGTAAACTGCAGAAACGGAACATGGCGTGCGCATATCAATTTCTTTGATGAGGACGTACCCTGCGAGCCTAAGTGGTGCAACTCGTTTGCAAGCTACACGGAATTTCAGGTGCACTTTGCCGAAATTGCTGAAAAGTGTGGCTGTGAAATGTTCATTGCAGGGTGTGAAATGGTGCAGGCACAACGCCGTGAGGCTGAATGCAGAAAGATGATTACTGATATCCGTCAGCATTACAGCGGTCTTGTTTCCTATAACACTGACAAGTATCAGGAGCACAACGTGAAGTGGTGGGACGCTGTTGATGTGATTTCGTCAAGCGGCTACTACCCTATCAATGACTGGGAAAATCAGCTTGACCGCATTGAAAAGGT
>JAZSHA010000056.1:0-4591 GCA_045533025.1 Oscillospiraceae bacterium | reverse complement strand
GCCAACATCAAAGTAGTTCTTGATTTTAAGATTCGAAGCGAAATCACGACACTGTTTTGTATGTGCAGCTGATTTGATATCCTTGTTAGGAGTAAAGTGGTCCATTACAAGAGAAATTTTTTCCGTATCAAAAACAGATGTGAAACCTGCTTTTTCAAATTCATTTATAGCAACAGGAGTTGTAACATCATTACCGAGTACCATATCAAGCTTACATTTAATAAGCTGACCTGCCTCAACCTTATCAAGACCTGCGTGAGCGGCAAGGATTTTCTGCGTCATAGTCATAGCCATAGCAATTGTTCCTTTCTTATTTATAATTTTATAGTTGAATTATAACATATTATGTGATATAATTCAAATACATAATATGAATATCTGATATAAATTAAAGATATATCGTGATGAGGAGAGATTTTCAATGATTTCCGAAAGCAATCTCAACCGTTATAGATTGTTCTGTGCCGTTGCAGAATGTGAAAGTATATCCCGTGCAGCTGAAATGAATTATATAAGTCAGCCCGCAATAAGCAAGGCTATTACCAAAATGGAGGAAAGTCTTGGCACCCAGCTTTTTATTCGTAATCATAGGGGAGTAACTCTTACCGAAGAAGGCAAAATAATGTATGAACAGCTGAAATCTGCTTTCTATATTATAAAAACTGGTGAGGATACAATCCGCCGTATTAATGAGCTTGGCATCGGAAGACTCAGACTCGGCGCAAGCTCAATTCTCTGTAAACATATGCTGCTCCCATATCTTAAAGGCTTTATCGAGCAAAATCCTCATATAAAAATTACTATTGAATGTCAGTCCTCATCAAGAATAATGAAGCTGTTGGCTGATGGAAGAATAGATATCGGACTTATGATTAAGCCTGAAAACCAATCGGATATAGGCTTTTATTCTCTTGGAGAGATAGAGGACGTCTTTATTGCAACTCAATCTTATATTGATAACCTTCATATCCGTGAAGATTCGAGTATTTTTGAAAAAGCCAATATAATGCTTCTTGACGGAGCAAATTATTCCCGTATGCATGTTGACCGTTATTTCAAGGAAAATAATATCGTACCTGAGCATATCCTCGAAGTAAGCGGTATGGATATGCTTATCGAATTTGCTAAAACAGGTATCGGAGTAGGCTGTGCAATACGCCGTTTTGTTCAGCAGGAGCTTGGCGAGGGAAAGCTTATTGAAATCCCTCTTTCTGTCCCAATTAATAAAAGGGAAGTAGGCTTTGCTTATATGAAAAACACAAAACCCACTTCCGCAATGGAACGATTTAAGAATTTTTATGAGAATTATCCTTCATAAGCTTGTATTCCATACTGTCGATAAGAGCTATTACTGAGGCGTTGATAACGTCGGTTGAAGCACCTACAGTTGTCCAGATATCTATACCATCTGTACTTTCAATAAGTACACGAACATTTGCTGCTGTTGCAGCACTTCCGTCAATAACACGAACCTTATAGTCAGTAAGGTGAACATCTGCAATTGATGGATAAAACACAGTAAGCGCCTGACGAAGCGCCTTGTCAAGTGCATTTACTGGACCATCACCCTCATCGGCGGCAATACAGCTTTGACCGTTTACCGCAAGCTTTACAATTGCCGAAGATGGATTTGGCATACGTCCTGTTTTTTCGCCGATAATTTTAAAATAATTAATTTCAAAATAATTATCTGTCATACCAAGATACTTCTTGACAATAAGTTCAAATGAAGCGTTTGCCGCTTCGTATTGAAAGCCCTTGAACTCCATATCCTTCAGCAGGTCAATAATTGTTTTTGTCTCAATGCTGTCCTTTGTAAGCTCAGGAGCAATTTCATTTATGCGTTGAAGAATAGCAGAACGTCCCGCAACCTCTGAAAGAAGAATATTACGTTTGTTGCCCACAGCCTCGGGAGAAATATGCTCGAAGCTGTGGGAATTTTTTATTACACCATCAGCGTGCATACCGCCCTTGTGTGCAAAAGCACTCTTTCCTACATAAGGCATATTGCTTGTAAGCTTCATATTGCATATTTCTGAAATAAACCTTGCTGTCTGAGTAAGCTTGCTTATGTTTTCCTGAACAACACACTCCATACCAAGCTTCAGCTGAAGGTTCGCAATAACTGTAGAAAGATTTGTGTTTCCGCAGCGTTCGCCGATACCAGTAAATGTACCTTGTACTTGTGAAGCACCTGCCTTAACAGCTGCAACAGAGTTGGCAACCGCACAGCCTGTATCGTTGTGACAGTGAATACCAACAGGAATATGTATTTGTGCCACAGATGTCTTAACAATATCAGCAATCTCATCGGGTAAACAGCCGCCGTTTGTGTCGCATAGTACAATAGTCTCGGCACCTGCTTTTTCAGCTGCTTTAAGAGTTGAAATTGCATATTCAGAATTAGCCTTGTAGCCGTCGAAATAATGTTCAGCATCAAAGAAAACTTTCTTGCCTTTTGAAGTAAGGTATCGTATTGAGTCAGAAATCATATTCAGATTTTCTTCAAGTGTAGTATTAATAATTTCGGTAGCGTGCATATCCCAGCTTTTGCCGAATATAGAAACGTACTTAACATTAGTTTCCGCAAGTGCATTAAGATTTGCATCATTTTCACAGGATACGTCTTTTCTGCGTGTAGAACCGAAAGCAACCAGCTTTGAATGTTTCGGAGGAAATTCAGCTGCCTTTTTGAAAAATTCCATATCTTTGGGATTTGAAGCGGGATTGCCCGCTTCAATAAAATCAATCCCGAATTCGTCAAGCGCCTTCATTACATTGAATTTATCTTCAACTGAGAAATTTACATTTTCGCCCTGCGCGCCGTCACGCAAGGTTGAGTCAAACATAAATACTTTACTCATAGCGGTTTTCCTTTCACTTTATTTCAAGTATAGGCTCTGCAATAGATGCACCTGCAGGTACCATAGGCAGGACATTTATATCCTTATCAATAATACAGTTTATCAGTACAGGCTTGTTAAGAGTAATTGCCTTTTCAAGAACAGGACGAATTTCACTTTTCTTTCTTATAGTAAGCGATTCTATTCCGACAGCCTTTGCAAGCATTTCAAAATCTGTAGGCTTTTCAAGTGTAGTTTGTGAAAAATGGTTGTTGTAGAACAGCTTCTGCCATTGTCTTACCATTCCGAGTACGCTGTTGTTGAATACAAGTTCAATAACAGGAAGCTTATATTTTGCCAGCGTTGTAAGTTCGTTCATATTCATATAGAAGCTTCCGTCACCTGCACAGTTTACAACAACTCTGTCAGGGTTGCCGACCTTGCAGCCAATTGCTGCACCAAGTCCGTACCCCATAGTGCCGAGACCTCCAGACGAAGCAAAGCTTCTAGGCTTGCGGAAGTTATAGAATTCAGCAGTCCACATCTGATGCTGACCAACCTCAGTGGAAATAATTGCCTCACCGTTTGTAAGCTCATCAAGCGTTTCAAGAATTTCCTGAGGCAGGACATCATCAGCTTCGTCGGATACTTGGCAAAGCGGATAAGTCTTTTTCCATTCAATAACCTTTTCAATCCATTCGGAATGATTTTTCTTTTCAATTGATTTATTAAGCTTTTCAAGAACAAGCTTTACATTTCCGCAAACCTTGTAATCAGCTGTAATATTCTTATTTACCTCAGCAGGGTCAATGTCAATATGAAGTATATTTGCCTTTTCAGCCGCCTGACGGAAAGTGCCTGCATTGCAGGTAACTCTGTCTGAAAAACGAGAGCCAAGAACAATCATAAGGTCGCATTCTGTAAGAGCAAGAGAAGACGCCTTTGTTCCGTGCATACCAAGCATACCCGTATAGCGTTTGTTTGAATTGTCAAATGCACACTGTCCCATAAGTGAAAGGGAAACAGGAGCGTCAATAAGTTCCGCAAATTCAGCAAGTTCTTCAACCGCATCACAGGACACAACACCGCCGCCTGCATAAATAAACGGTTTTTCAGCCTTTAAAATAAGTTCAGCAGCAGTCTTGATTTCGTCTTCATTAACTGTATAGTTGTGAATTTTTGGAACTTTCGGTTCATATTCACACATTGCCGCTGTAATGTCTTTTGGAATATCAATAAGGACAGGACCCTTTCTGCCATCGTTTGCAATGAAAAATGCTTCTCTTATCGCGTCAGCAAGCTTTGTAACATCCTTAACAATGTAGTTATGCTTTGTAATCGGCATAGTAATACCTGTAATGTCAACTTCCTGAAAGCTGTCAAGTCCAAGCAGGGAAGTAGCAACGTTACCTGTAATTGCTACCATAGGAATACTATCCATATATGCAGTGGCAAGACCCGTAACAAGATTTGTTGCACCAGGACCAGATGTAGCGATAACAACACCCGTTTTTCCTGTTGTTCGTGAATATGCATCAGCAGCGTGAGAAGCTGCCTGCTCGTGAGAAGTCAGTATATGTGAAATTTTATCACTGTAATCATAAAGTGCGTCATAAATATTAAGAACAGCACCGCCTGGATAGCCGAATACTGTATCAACACCCTGTTCAAGAAGACATTCAAGAATAATCTGAGAACCATTTAACAACATACCAAACTCTCCCTTAAAAAAATAAAAACCTTCACCT
>JAZSHA010000186.1:0-4861 GCA_045533025.1 Oscillospiraceae bacterium | reverse complement strand
GCTGTACTTCTGCTCAACGCTGATAAGCTGTGCAACCGAGCCGTAAACACCACGGAGCTGTCCCGTTTTTGAAGCCTTGAGCACCTGCTTTACCGAGTGTGCAAAGCCCTCCATGCTGTTTTCAAGGTCATTAAGCAGACGAATTCTCTGCTCCTTGTCACGGATAGAGAAGCCGATGTCGTCGTACTCCTTTTTCGCAAGTGCAAGCTTTTCGGCACGTCCCGAATAAAGTTTTGAGATACCATTGATACGGTTGTTAGCTTCGTTTGTCTTTTCGTCAAGAAGGCTTATTCCGTCCTCAATTTCCTTCTTTTCCTTTGTAAGCTCCTCGCTGTTGATGCGGAGCTGTTCCTCCATTGCACGGCTCTGTTTCAGCTGTTCGTTAAGCTCAGCCTTACCGCTGTCGCCTGAGGTAATTGTTATGTTAAGTTCGGACTGCTTGATGTAAAGCTTGTTAAGGCTGCCGCTTACGTCGGAATACTTGCTGTCGAAGCTGTCCTGCTCAGAAATGAGAGCGTTCAGCTCCTCGCTTGTCTTTGCGTATTCCTTCTCGCTGTCCGCAATATCCTCGTCAGCTTTCTTTACAAGAGCCTGTTTTTCTTCGATAATTCTGCGGTTTTCTTCACCTGAATTTTCAGCGTTTATCTGCTGATTTTCTATGTCAGCGATAGCTTCATTACAGTGCTCGATATCATTTTCGTACACGGCAATATCCGAGTGGAGCTGTGTGTTTGCACGCTCTGCTTCAAGAATTTTTTCACGAAGCTCCTCAATACGGATTGTGCTTGCCTGCATTTTATTCTGAAGTTCCTCAGCCTCTGCTTCAAGACGTGAAATGTCGCCCTCAATGCCCTCATACTCATTGGTGTTGATAAGTATTTTATCGGAAAGGTCGGAAAGCTTGATTTTTAAATCATCAAGCTGCTTAACCCAGACAGTAATTTCCAAAGCCTTTTTCTGCTCAGAATATTCAAGGAACTTCGCTGCCTTTTCCGACTGTATACGCAGCGGCTCAACTCTGCTTTCCAGCTCGCCCATTATGTCACGCAGACGGAGAATGTTTTCCTGTGCGGCAGAAAGGCGACGTTCAGCCTCTGCTTTCTTGTAACGGAACTTTGAAATTCCTGCGGCTTCCTCGAAGATTTCACGACGCTCACCTGACTTTGCGGAAACAATTTCAGCGACACGTCCCTGTCCGATTATGGAGTAGCCGTCACGACCAAGACCTGTATCCATAAACAGTTCGATAATGTCCTTCAGACGCACCTGTGCCCCGTTTATAAGGTACTCACTTTCGCCGCTTCTGTAGAGCTTTCGTGTTACGGAAACTCTGTCGGACGGAAGCTGGAGCACACCTCTGTTATTGACAATATTGAGGGTAACCTGTGCGTAACCAACAGCCTTTCGCTGAGTCGTACCTGCAAAAATTACGTCCTCCATCTTGCCGCCACGAAGACTCTTTGAGGACTGCTCGCCAAGTACCCAGCGCACAGCGTCACCAATATTTGATTTGCCGCTTCCGTTTGGTCCGACAACTGCTGTCAGTCCCTTGTGGAAGTCAAGTTTTATCTTGTCGGGGAAGGATTTAAACCCCTGCATTTCAAGTGATTCAAGATACATTTTATTCGTCCTTTTTCAATATAATTTCACGGTTTTTCAATCTGCCGTCTGGACGGATTTTTATTCCGATACCCTTTGCGGCAAAATATTCAATGTTACACCGCTTCTGACCTGCCGCTTTGCTTACAGCATTTGGTGCAACCAAAACCGTGTAGTTGTTTTTGTGTTCTGTGTTCTTTTCAATCTCCCTGCGGAACAGAATTCCCTCGCAGATTTCACGGAAAGCAGGGTGATAAAAACCGCCCAGCATATCTCCCTCAACCGTTTCCGAAGCGTGCAGACCAAGCTTGATAACCCGTATGCCATTCTGCTCAAACAATGTGAGCATATCTGCACAGATTTCCGCCGCCGTGTCAAAGCTGTACGGCACATATTCACCGCTTTGGAACAACTCACCGAGCCGTGTTCCACGGAGAATTACAACGGGATAAATCCTTACGGTATCAGGCTTGATTTCGGCAATTTTTTCAGCTGTCTGCAAGTCCTTTTCGGGAGAAGATTTATACAACCCCGTCATCATCTGCAAGCCAAGTTCAAAGTCGTGTTCACGGATTAACCTTGACGCTTTTTCCACGTCCTCTGCCGTGTGTCCACGGTCGTTTGACGCAAGAACTTCGTTATCCATTGACTGTGCACCAAGCTCGATTGCGGTTACTCCGTACCTTTTCAGCAACGCAAGTACATCGCTGTCGATAAAATCGGGACGTGTGGAAATGCGTATTCCGCTGACCTTACCGCTTTGCACGAATGGGTATGCCGCTTCAAGCAAGGACGTCATATAGCTTCGCTCAATTGCTGTAAAGCTGCCGCCGAAAAAAGCGATTTCAGCCGTACCCTGCGGTAAGTTTCCACAAGCCTGCAACAACGTTTCCTTAACCTCATCAGCCGTAGGCGCAGAGGTTGTGTGGCTGATTGTACGCTGGTTGCAAAATGAGCACATATTCGGACAGCCAAGATGGGGAATAAAGATTGAAATGTTGCTGTGTTTCATATTTTACAGCCCATAAGCTTTAGCGCTTCCTTTGCGGCAGCCTGTTCAGCCTGCTTCTTACTATGACCTTCGCCTGTGCCGATAATGTTGCTGTTCAGACATACATTCACCACAAATTTTCTGTCGTGGTCTGGACCAATCTGGTCGGCAAGGACGTACTCCACACGCTCCTCGGGGTTGCGCTGGATAATTTCCTGTAGCATAGTTTTGTAATCCTGCAAAGCCTTTGCGCTGTTGCTGTCAAGATTTTTCGGAATAAACGAAAGCACATATTTTGCCGCAGCTTCCATTCCTCCGTCAAGGAAAATTGCTGCGATTACCGCTTCAAATGCGTCGGAAACAATTGACGGACGTTCTCTGCCGCCGCTGTTTTCCTCGCCCTTGCCAAGGAGAAGATGCTGTCCCAAATCAATTTTTTTCGAGAACTCGAACAACGCCTTTTCGCAGACAAGTGACGCTCTTATTTTTGTCAGCTCGCCCTCTGGAAGGTGCTTAAAATGGGTGAAAAGATGCTCCGAAACAACAATGGAAAGCACGCTATCACCGAGAAATTCAAGTCGCTCGTTGGAGTGTCTGCCGTGGTGCTTGTTTTCGTTTGCATAGGAAGAATGGGACAGTGCTTCATGAAGCAAATCCTTGTTCTTGAAGGTGTACCCGATTTTATTTTCAAACTCTGTGAAATTCATTTTCAATTCCTCATATAAAAGAGTTATTATTCTGCCTTTTTCTTTGCGTTAAGCTCAGCAAGTGAAGCTGTAATTTCCTCAACAACCTTGCCCTCAACGCAGTTTTTAGCCTGACGGATTGCGTTGTAGAAAGCCTTTGCATCGGATGAACCGTGCGCCTTGATTACAGGCTTGGAGATACCGAGAAGTACAGCACCGCCAACTTCCTTGTAGTCCATCTTGCTGCGGAAAGCCTTGATTTTCTTATAGATGAGAAGTGCCGCAAGTTTACCGCGGATTGTTGTAGTGAGCATATTCTTGAGTGTCTTTGCAAAATATGAGCCCATACCCTCGTAAAGCTTGAGGACAACATTTCCTGTGAAGCCATCGGAAACAACAACCTCACAAGCTCCAAACGGAATTTCTCTTGCTTCAAGGTTGCCGTAGAAATTAACGGGAGCTTCCTTGAACTGCTTGTATGCGTCAAGCTCGATTTCTCTGCCCTTTGTATCCTCAGCGCCGACGTTTACAAGTCCGACCTTAGGTGAGTCAACGCCCATAACCTTGTTCATATAACAGCTGCCCATAATACCAAACTGCACGAGCATTTCGGGACGGCAATCCACGTTTGCGCCGCCGTCAACGAGAATCATATGACCTGCCGCTGTTGGCATAACAGGAGAAAGTGCCGCACGCTTAACGCCCTTGATACGCTTTGCGATGAAGGTTGCACCAACAACGAGAGCGCCCGTGCTGCCTGCGGAAACGAATGCGTCACCCTGACCCTCGGCAAGTGCCTTGAGTCCGACAGCCATTGAGCAGTCAGCCTTGCTCTTGATAACCTCGGTAGGCTCTTCGTGAATGTCGATAACCGACTCGGTATGTATTATGGATATTTTTTCAAGGCTTATACCATTTTCAGCAGCAATGTCCTTGATGATTTTTTCGTTACCCGTGAGGACAACCTCAACGTCAAGCTTTGCAACAGCCTCGGCTGCACCCTTGATGACCTCGAGAGGTGCATTATCGCCGCCGAATGCGTCAACGATTATTTTCATAGCTTTACTTCCTTTCAGTTTCATGTACCGTTCATATATTTCTCAAACGCTTCAAGAGCTCTGTCGGCGATAACCTGATAGCGTTCCTGCTTGTCCTTTATGCGTACTCCGATTTCGGGGAGAATTCCCATATTTGCACCCATTGGCTGGAAATTTTCAACCGTTTCGTCAGAGATATATCTTGCAAGTGCACCAATCATTGTTTCCTGCGGAAGAATGATTGTGTCCTTGCCCTGCAGGCGTCTTGCCATATTAAGTCCAGCCATAATTCCGCTTGCGGCTGACTCCATATAACCCTCAACGCCTGTAATCTGCCCTGCAAAGAACAGGTTGCTCCGTGCCCTTAAGGAGAAATCACCGTCAAGTACCTTCGGGGAGTTGATGAAGGAGTTACGGTGCATTACGCCGTAGCGGACAAACTCCGCATTTGCAAGTCCCGGAATCATTGAGAAAACACGCTTCTGCTCGCCGAATTTCAGGTTTGTCTGAAAGCCAACAATGTTGTAGAGCGTGCCGCCGCTGTTTTC
>JAZSHA010000274.1:0-9476 GCA_045533025.1 Oscillospiraceae bacterium | reverse complement strand
GAGCTTGCGGCAGGGGACGCCCTTCCGTCAATGCGTGCGCTTGCTCAGCAGTTACGAATAAGCGTTATAACAACAAAGCGTGCTTACGAGGAGCTTGAGCGTGACGGGTTCATTGAGAACTTCACGGGACGAGGCTGCTTCGTAAAATTACAGAACACGGATTTCCTCCGTGAAGAAAGCGTAAGACAGACAGAGGAGCTGCTGGCAAAGGCCTGCGAAAAGGCGAAAGTCTGTGGGCTTACGCTGGAGGAGATGAAGGAAATCCTTGAACTTGTCTATGGAGGCGACGAGAATGGATAACTACGAGAATGCAATAGAAATAAAGGGTTTGACCAAGAAATACGACGGCTTTACGTTGGATAATGTCAGCTTCAGCGTGCCGAGGGGAAGCATTATGGGCTTCATCGGTCAGAACGGAGCTGGTAAGACCACAACAATCAAGGCGCTACTGAACATTATCAAAATCAACGACGGAACAATCACAATGCTGGGACGTGACCACATTGAAAACGAGTACGAAATCAAGGAGCATATCGCCGCCGTGTTCGACGAAATCCCGTTCCACGAAAGCTTCAACGCAATCCGCCTGAACAAGATGTTCAAGGGAATGTACAAAAACTGGAGCGAAGAGCAGTTCTTTACATACGTTGACCGTTTCTCCCTGCCGCGAAAGAAGAAAATCAAGGCGCTTTCAAAGGGTATGAAGATGAAGCTTCAGATTGCCACGGCTCTTTCCCACGGCGCAAAGCTGCTGATTATGGACGAGGCAACAACGGGTCTTGACCCTGTTGTACGTAACGAAATCCTTGATATTTTCCGTGAATACTTGCAGGACGAAACCAACAGCATCCTGATGTCCTCACACATCACCAGCGACCTCGAAAAGATTGCGGACTGCGTAACCTTCATCGACAAGGGAAAAATCCTTCTCAGCGGTTACAAGGACGATATCCTCGACAGCCACGGCGTAATCAAGTGCACCAAGGCTGATTACAAGGAAATTGACAAGGCTGACTTCATCAGCGCACGTCTTAACGATTTCGGTGTCGAAGCAATGGTTTCCGACCGTGCAGCTGCAAAGAAGAAGTATTCGGGTCTGCAAATCGAAAAGACTACCCTTGAAGAAATTATGCTTTTCTATGTGAACCGTGAAAAGAAGGAGTGGTCATAATGAAGGCACCTTTCAGATATCTTGTGTACCGTGAAGCGGTTATGTCGCTGAAATATTTGAAAAGCACGATAATCGGCTTTATGAGCATTTCTGTAATGTTTCTGCTTTTCCGTCTGAGCATGGTGTGCGGAAATCTTGCGTCAGCTTTCGATTTTGGTGAAGAAGTAGGAGCAGTTGTTAATCCTATACTTATCGGACTTGACTTTACGCCTGTTGTAATGCTCGGGGCAATGCTTATGAGCCTTGCCGAATCAGACGAGCACGAAACAGCTGTTGGATGGCGCAGATTCAGAATGACACTTCCCGTTTCACCGTGGAAATACGCCCTCGCCAAATTCACTTTCGTCGCAATAATCCTTGCTGCCGCAATAGTTCTGGGAATAGTCTATATGGCAATTTCCTGCTCCATAAGCGGAACAGCCTTTGACGGAAGAATGATTGGTATGATTCTGGTGATTTTAACTATGATGTTAGCTTTTGCGATGTTGATGAAAATTCTTGTGTTTGTTTTAGGCTCAATGGAAAAAGCGGGTTTAGCGGCTGTCTTTATTTCGCTGTTTGCAATTGCCCCTATAATGTTCCGTGAGGACAGAAATGAAGCACCAAACCTTGATGCAATGAACGAATTGTTTGATAAAGCTGCCAAACTTGCACCATTTATGCCGCTTATTATGATAGCCCTGCTGGGTCTTGGGTACGTGGTTACCGCACTTATGCTGAAAAGGAGGGAACGCTGATGAGAGGCTTGCTCTACAAGGATATAATGCTTTCAATACGTCTGATGATTGTTTTTTCATTTACGATATTGGGCATAATAATAACTTTCTTTTTCTTTGCACCTGAAATGGGAAAAAGTCCCGAAGCCTTTTACCTTGCCAAATGTATTTTTTTCTATGTTCCGTTCTTTCTCGCTTCGATGTGCAATGCTGAAAATCTGAAAATGGACGAAAAGCATGTATGGTGCAATTTTGTAATCGCCTCGCCTCAGGCTGTAGGGGGACAGGTTCTCTGCAAGTACATATTGCTGCTGCTTGAAAACCTGTTTATTTACGCATTATGCCTGGCGGGTGACCTTATCTGCTGTGCGGCATACGGAGGAATTGAAACCTCCGTGTGGAAGATTATGCTGATTTTCGTTGCGTTGAACACTATCCTCAACGCAGTTGAACTTCCCTTTATGATACGCTTCGGCACGTCAAGAGGTATGCAGATAAAGGGCAATATCTTCGCTGTGCTGTTCTGTGCAGTTACAATCTACTTCCTTTTCGGTGACCTGAGCTTCTTCCGCAAGCACAACGGCATAGATTTTTCACTGGAGCTTGCAACCTCCCAAATCGACCTGACCAAAATCTGCATAGTGATGTGGATTGTGTCAATCATACTTTACGCAATCTCCTACTACATCTCAACCCTCCTCTATCGTGCAGGCGTTGAGGCCTACGAAAATTAATCGGATATAACAAAACTGACTCCGTAGAAATACGAAGTCAGTTTATTTTTAGTATTTTTGCAGCTGCCTACTCGCCTTTAAGCTCGGAAATAATGTTTATAAAGCTTTCCACGTCGCTGAAATCCTTATACACCGAAGCAAAACGCACATAAGCAACCTGATCCATTTCCTTCAAACTTCTCAGCACGATATCACCGATTTCCGCCGAGGTAATCTGGTTCTGCATATTGTTTGCGTAACAGCTTTCAACGCTGTCAACAATACGGTTTATATCCTCAATTGACACGGGACGCTTCTTTACAGCCGAGGACAGCCCCTTGATAAGCTTGTTTCTGTCGAAAAGCTCAACCGAATTATCTCGCTTTACAACAAGAAGCACAGGCATTTCGACTGCTTCATAAGTAGTAAATCTTTTTCCGCAGTTCGTACATTCACGTCTGCGGCGCTTTTTTCCGTCGATGGAACGTGAGTCCACGACTTTTGTATCTTCAAAATTGCAAAACGGACAGCGCATTGAAATTTCCCTTTCAGATTTGATAAATAAAGTATATCACGGCTTATGTTATTTTGTCAAGAATTAAGGTTGAAAAGCAGATATTTTGATGGTATAATGGTAGTATATTTTTTTCGGGAGAATTGATATGCGTAAAATAAAACGATACAACAATAAAAGGAGAGTAATAATTTTGCGTGGAATAAAATATTTATTGATTATATCAGCCCTGCTCCTTGCGCTGGCATTCGTTCTGACAAACTTTGTTTTCAAGGATAACAGCGAGGAAGAGGAAACTGTTACCGAAACCACAACCGAGGTTATCGTTCTTGAAGAACCTGAGCCTGAAAAGGAGGACGAGAATATCGACAACAAATGGGCAATGTTCCTTGTGAACAAAAATAATCCGCTGCCGATGGATTATGACGGCAGAATTGAAACGACAATGATTTTTGAAAGCTGGAGAGAATATTTCCTCGACAGCCGTGCAGCAAAGTATTTTGACGAAATGCTTAACGCAGCCAAAGAAGACGGAATTGACCTGCTGGTTGTTTCGGCGTACCGTACCATTGAATATCAGCAGCAGAATTTTGATAACAGCGTGCAGGACAGAATTGACAACCGTGGAATGACTTACGATGAAGCGTATGCAGATACCCTTGCGGAGGTTGCGCTCCCAGGCGAAAGTGAGCACAACGCAGGTCTTGCGCTGGATATTATGTCTGAGGAATACACAAGTATGGACGATGACGGCTTTGAAAACACCGAGGCATTCAAGTGGCTTGACGAAAATGCACACAAATATGGTTTTATTCTCCGATACCCAAAGGGTAAGCAGGATATCACTGGAATTATTTATGAGCCTTGGCACTACCGTTTTGTGGGTGTTTATTATGCAAACGAAATCAAGCAGAGCGGACTCTGCCTTGAAGAATATTACGAGGAGCAGGGCTGGACCGACTCAAACGGCAAGGCAACGGAAATGCTTGGTCCGTGGGAGCCTGAGGAAAAGGAGCCTGAGGTTACAACTGCACCTGCAAATACTGAACCTAAGGAGACAATGCCCACAACGCCTTACTCCGAACAGAAGGTTACAATTATAGTATAAAAAAAAGAGATGCCTCGGCATCTCTTTTTACTTATGTAATTATGGAAGCTCAACGCCCGTTGTATCCACATCGGAAAGAGTCAGCAGCTCACTCTCGTCAATTACGAGAATTTCCATATCAAATCTTGCACAGCGTGCAACATTGCAGAAATATTTGGACTGCATAAGCAAATTCATACTTCCGCCGCCGTTGATAAAGGAAATCTTGTCAACCGCAAGCACCTTGTCAACAAGCAAACCGATAGTCTGCTCCCCTTCAGTAAGCACAACAACCGTTTCCTTGAAAGTAGATTTATACGCATTTTCAGCTTCATCAATCGCCGCAAGAACCTTCGGCATATAATCGGTGCGTACTCTCTTTATCAGCTTTTCTGCTGTATCCTTATCGCCCTTGTCAGCCGCCGCAAGAACATCGTGGGCAGCCTCGTGAAGCTTTCTATGCGGCTCTTCGATTTTTTTCAGCAGCACTGCCGCAGACGGATGGTTCTTTGTAAATTCATCGTACCAAAGGCCAAGCGCACACTTATGGCAATCGGTTGCAAGAGTAAACGCTTCGCCTGTTTCAGCACAGCGTTCAAGGGTATCAACCCACTTCACATGGTCAGCCTTGCGCTGTTCCATCATTGCACGGAAATCGGAAGCTTCCTCGTCAAGGGTGCTGAAATGGAAAACCTTTCTCATATCAAGAAGCGGATAAACCTCACCTCTGCGCTGGACAATACCGCAGTAGGTTTCGGGGGCTTCAGGAATAGGGGTAATAACCTTCGGCTTCATTTCAATTCCGTTTACATATTTGCTGTTTACCGCATAAGCCTTATCGTCAAGTGTGAAAATAAGCCAGGGTAAATCCTCAGAAACATTAATGTTTTCATTATTATATAAATCAGCCATAATAATCCTCCTGTAGAAAATAATTATCCTTTATCATTATAGCACATTTTATCGTGCTTTTCAATGAAAAATTTGACAATTTATACAAATGTTTTTTGATACATACGTCAACAAAGAAGTTTGCTAAACTATTCTATTGAAGAAATTTGCAGTATATGATATAATATAGTTGCTATTTACTGTCGACAGTAAATATACGAAAGGGCGCAATAAAAATGGATAAACTTATATTTCGTACAGCAGACATAAATGATATTGATACTCTCGTGCAGATGAGACTTGCGTACGTCAAAGCTGATTACGGAGAAATTGACGCAGAAACGGAAACGGCACTCCGCACACAGCTTGAAGAATATTTTCCTGTGCATCTCGGCAAGGACATATTCGGATTTCTCTGTTTTGATGGTGAAAAGGCAGTTTCTATGGTAATCCTCTATATTATGGATAAGCCTGCGTTTGTGACAACTCCTTCAGGCAGGTCAGGTACACTTCTCAGTGTTGTAACACTTCCCGAATACCGTAAAAGGGGCATTGCAGGAAGGCTTGTGAATATGGCACTTGAAAAAGCAAAACAGCTTGGTGCTGATTTTGTGGAGTTGCTGGCAACTGCTGACGGGGAGCCGCTGTACAGAAAAATCGGCTTCAAGGACAAGGAAAGCCACTATAAACCGATGATATATAAACTTGATGGATTGGAATAAAAAATGGATATTTACGAAACAATGAACTATCTGAACAGCTTTTCAAAGCTGGGCAAGCCAGTGAATAATCTGCTGAGATTTGCAAGAATAATGCGTGCGCTGGGAAATCCTCAGGAAAATCTGAAATTCGTGCACGTTGCAGGTACAAACGGAAAAGGTTCAACCGTCCGTATGATTGCAGGGTCACTGACTAAGGCTGGGTACAAGACGGGAGAGTTTACATCTCCGTATATTTACGTTTACAATGACAGAATACGCATTGACGGCGTGAATATCTCCGATATGGAGCTGGCGGAAATTGTCACTCAGATTAGACCGATTATCGACGGTTTATGCACTGAATGCTCACAGTTTGAGATTACAACGGCAATTGCGTTCATATACTTTGCGGCAAAGAAATGCGATGTGGTTGTGCTTGAAGCGGGAATGGGCGGACTTCTCGACTGCACAAATATTATTGAGAAAAGCTGTGCCTCTGTTATCACTTCGATTTCCCTTGACCATACAGCAATCCTCGGTGACACAATTGATAAAATTGCCCGTCAGAAAGCAGGTATCATAAAAGAAGATTGCCCCGTTGTTCTTGCGCCGTCTCAGAAACGTGAGGTGCACGCACTTGTTTACAGAACAGCTATGCAGTTCAATTCCCTTTTCGTTTCGCCGAATACGGACAGGCTGAAAATTGAGAAGTGTGACTACACAGGCAACAAGTTCACATACAAGGGATTGACCTATCTTACGTCAATGGTAGGCAGGCATCAGATTGACAATGCACTTACAGCAATCGAAACGCTGGATGTTCTGAGAAAAAACGGCTTTAACAGGCTTTCCTACGTTCACGTTTATGAGGGTGTAAAGTCAGCTCAGGTGCCGAGCCGCTGTCAGATTATCCGTGAGGACAAGCCGTTCATAATGATTGACGGTGCACACAACCCTGACGGTATGAGAGCGCTTGCGGATTTTATCAGAACGGTGCCTAAGGAGCCTAAGGTGCTTGTCTGCGGAATGATGGAGGACAAGGACTGGGAAACTGCAATCGGTTATATCAGCCGTTATATCGACAGGGCTGTCTGTCTTGACGGATTTGCACCGAGAACGGTTTTTGCACCGAGACTTGCGGAGATGTTCCGTGACGGAGAGGTTTCAAACCTGCATAACGCAATTTCAAGAGCTGTCACAATCGCTGGGACAGAGGGAATGGTTGTTGTGGCTGGGTCGCTGTATCTTGCCTCGGCACTTCACACACATAGTAAAATGTAATAAATACCGCTTCGGACGCATAGTTTTATATATAGCTCGTCCGAAGCGGCTTTTGCTTTTCAGACAGTGCTACACTGAAATGCACAAAAAAGCTGAAAATTTTTCGTCATAAAAATTGTCGAAAAATACAAAAGTGCTCTTGATATTAAACGTTTAATATGGTATAATGGCTTTAACAATGCGGACACGCTCCTACAGGTGCGTCATGTGCCGTAATTTGTTGCGCAATAATTGAGAAATTCTGCTAAGGCAGATAACAGAAAGGAAGATTTCATATGAAATTCGGCTTCTATGATGACGCTAATAAGGAATACGTCATTACCTCACCGAAAACTCCTTACCCATGGATTAACTACCTCGGTACACAGGATTTCTTCGGACTTATCTCCAACACAGCAGGCGGCTATCACTTCTATAAGGACGCTCGTCTTGCTCGTATCACTCGCTATCGTTACAACAACGTTCCTGCTGACGCTGGCGGACGTTACTTCTACATAAACGACAACGGTACAGTATGGAACCCTGGCTGGTCTCCTGTTAAGACTGACCTTGACGAGTATAAGTGCCGTCACGGTATGGGCTACACAATCATCAACGGTAAGAAGAACGGTCTTTCCGCTGAGGTTACTTTCTTCGTACCACAGAACTTCACTGGTGAAATCCAGAAGGTTGTTCTCAAGAACGAAAGCGCTGAAGCTAAGTCCTTCAAGCTCTTCTCCTTCATCGAATGGTGTCTCTGGGACGCTCAGGATGACTCCGCTAACTTCCAGAGAAACTTCAACACAGGTGAAGTTGAACTCGAAAAGAACGGCGCTGTTATCTACCACAAGACTGAATACAAGGAAAGAAGAAACCACTTCGCTTTCTATGCAGTAAATGATACAGTTGACGGCTTTGATACTGACCGTGAAACATTCATGGGCGATATCTACCACGACTTCCAGGACCCTGTAACTGTATTCAATGGCAAGCCTGAAAACTCCGTTGCTGACGGCTGGTCCCCAATCGCTTCCCACTACAAGGAAATCACTCTTGCAGCAGGCGAAGAAAAGACTCTCGTATTTATGCTGGGCTATGTTGAAAACCCATATCCTGAAAAGTTCAACGCTGACGGCTCCATGAACAAGTCCAAGGCTTACGAGATGATGGCTAAGTACGATACAGCTGAAAAGGTTGACGCTGCTTTTGCTGAACTCAAGCAGACTTGGGACGCTCTCCTCGACAAGTACACTCTTACTTGCCCAGACGAAAAGCTCAACAGACAGGTTAATATCTGGAACCAGTATCAGTGTATGGTTACATTCAATATGTCCCGTTCCGCATCTTACTTTGAAAGCGGTATCGGACGTGGTATGGGCTTCCGTGACTCCAACCAGGATATCCTCGGCTTCGTTCACCAGATTCCTGAAAGAGCAAGAGAAAGAATTCTCGATATCGCTGCTACACAGCTCGAGGACGGCGGTAACTACCACCAGTATCAGCCACTTACCAAAAAGGGTAACGACGCTGCAGGTACAAACTTCAACGATGACCCACTGTGGATGATTCTTTCTACTGCTTCCTACATCAAGGAAACAGGCGATTACGATATTCTCAAGGAAATGGTTGACTACAAGAACGACCCTGCTCTTGCTCAGCCACTCCTCGACCATCTCAAGAGAAGCTTCTATCACGTTGTTGATAACAAGGGTCCTCACGGTCTCCCACTTATCGGACGTGCTGACTGGAATGACTGTCTCAACCTCAACTGCTTCTCCCGTGTTCCAGGCGAAAGCTTCCAGAACACAGCTTCCAATATCGCTAAGGAAGTTCACCCTGAAACAGGTGCTCCACTTAACGAGGAAACAGCTGAATCCGTTATGATTGCTGGTATGTTCACATACATCGGACCAGAATACGTTGCACTCTGCCGCAAGATGGGCGACAACGCTGAAGCTGATAAGGCACAGGCTGAAATCGACAAGATGAAGCAGGCTATTATCGACTACGGCTGGGACGGCGAATGGTTCCTCCGTGCTTATGACGCTTACGGAAGAAAGGTTGGTTCAAAGGAAAATGAAGAAGGTAAAATCTTCATCGAACCACAGGGCTTCTGTATTATGTCCGATATCGGCGGCAAGGAATTCACAGAAAAGACTATGGCAAGCATTGACAAGTATCTCGGTACAAAGCACGGTCTTGTTCTCAACAACCCTGCATTTACAAAGTACGTTGTAGAATACGGCGAGATTTCCACATATCCTGGCGGTTACAAGGAAAACGCAGGTATCTTCTGCCACAACAACGCTTGGATTATGTGTGCTGCTGCTTACGCTGGCATGGGTGATGTTGCGTTCGATTACTATACAAGAATTGCTCCTGCTTATCAGGAAGACGAAAAGCTCCACAGAACTGAGCCATAC
>JAZSHA010000208.1:0-7229 GCA_045533025.1 Oscillospiraceae bacterium | reverse complement strand
GCTCACAGAACGACATGGCTACGATCCGACTTTATATATTCGAGGGTCATTTCGTTTTCGGTATCATCACTGAAGCCGTATCCTGCACGGTCAACAAACACAACGAGGTTATCCTCCTCAAAACGAGCTGTCATCTGTCTTGCTGCAAGTGAATAATCCGCCATACCAAGTCCTGCAAGACCAACGATAGTATGCTTACCGTTTTCGTTACCGAATTTTGTAACGTTAAGAGAATAATTGCCTACCGACACGGGGTTATAATATCCTTTTTCCTTAAGCAAATCAAACTCTTTCTTACTTTTAACTTTATGTATTACAAATGTCAGCAAGACAAACAACACAATAGCCACTAAAAGTATAATTCCAATACGCTGAATTATTTTTCCTATACTTCTCTTTTTCATTGCTTTCCTCCGTTTGATATTTTATTGTATAAAACAAAACCGCCTTTCAAACGAAAGACGGTTTCTTTTGTGGGGTGGGAGATGGGAATCGAACCCACGACCTTCGGGACCACAATCCGACGCTCTAACCAACTGAGCTACACCCACCATATTGGCGCGCCTTACTGGACTCGAACCAGTGGCTTACTGCTTAGAAGGCAGTTACTCTATCCAGCTGAGTTAAAGGCGCGTGTCTGGAGCGGGTGATGGGAATCGAACCCACGCGACCAGCTTGGAAGGCTGGAGTTCTACCATTGAACTACACCCGCGTTGCTCTCAACAACGGTATTTATTATATCACATCATCTATCTTTTGTCAAGCCTTTTTCTGAAATTTTCTAAAAAATTTGCGGGGAATTTTTCTTCCCCGCAATTTCATTACATTGTTGTAATTTCAAGCTCACCCTTTTTCTCACCGATTTTGATTACTGCAAACGGATTTTCAGCGCTTTCAATAATCAACTCGGCAATCTTATCCTCGATATCAGTACGGATAATCTTTCGGATATCACGTGCACCGAATTTCTTTCCGAACGCCTTATTTGCAATCGCTGTAAGAGATTTCTTGCTATATTTAAGTGTAATGCCCTTTTCAGCAAGAGGCTCTTTCATTTCGTCAAGCATAAGCGCTGCAATCTGTTCGAAATCTTCAACAGTAAGCGGATTGAACACAATTACCTCGTCGATACGGCTGAGGAACTCAGGACGAAGGAAATCGGAAAGTGCCTTCATTGCCTTTTCCTTAGAAATTTCTTTGTCGGACTTATTGAAGCCGACACCTGTTCCCTTATCGGTTGAGCCTGCATTTGAGGTCATAGCGATAATGGTGTTTTCAAAGCTTACGGAACGTCCCTGTGCATCGTTCACCTTGCCCTCGTCGAGAATTTGCAAGAGAATATTCATTACATCTGGGTGTGCCTTTTCAATTTCGTCAAACAGCACTACGCTGTACGGCTTTCTGCGAACCTTTTCGGTAAGCTGTCCTGCTTCGTCATATCCAACATATCCAGGAGGTGAGCCGATAAGACGAGAAACGCTGTGTTTCTCCATATACTCTGTCATATCAAGTCGGATAAGCGGCTCTGTTCCGTCGAAAAGCTCAGAAGCAAGCACCTTGACCAGTTCGGTTTTACCTACACCTGTTGGACCTACGAAAATGAATGAAGCAGGTCTGCGGCGTTTGGAAAGCTGAACACGGGTACGCTTGATTGCCTTGCTTACCAGCTCGACGGCTTCGTCCTGACCGATGATTTTCTTTTTGAGTGCTTCGTCAAGGTTAGCGATTTTCTTGTATTCACTTTCTACAACCTTGCTTGCGGGAATTCCTGTCCAAAGCTCGATAACTTTAGAGAGGTCAGCTTCGGTTACATAGATATTTTCAACCTTTTCAGCAAGAGCAGCTTTCTCACTTTCGAGTCGGATAATTTCAGCTCTTGTTTCTGCGATTTTTGCAAAATCAGGTTCGGTTGACTCCTCCATTTCTGAAACGCTTTTTTCTGCTTCTTCAAGCTTGGTACAGAGCGTATCATACTCCCCTATTTCCTTGCTGCGGATACTTGTGCAGGCGCAAGCTTCATCGAGGAGGTCAATTGCCTTGTCAGGCAAGAAACGGTCGTTGATATATCTTTCGGAAAGAACTGCACAACGTTTCAGCAGTTCATCTGTAATCTTGACACGGTGATGATTTTCATAATATTTGCGGATACCGAAAAGAACTTCTTCTGTTTCGGTAAGGCTCGGCTCGGCTACTGTTACAGGCTGAAAACGGCGTTCAAGGGCACTATCCTTTTCGATGTATTTGCGGTACTCTTTAAAGGTTGTTGCACCGATAACCTGAACCTCACCTCTTGAAAGGGCAGGTTTAAGAATATTTGCAGCATTCATTGAACCTTCGCTGTCGCCTGTTCCTACAAGGTTATGCACCTCGTCAATGAACAGGATAACATTTCCTGCTGCCTTAACCTCGTCGATAAGACCCTTTACACGGCTTTCAAACTGACCACGGAACTGAGTTCCTGCAACAAGTGCGGTAAGGTCAAGGAGATACACCTTTTTGCCCATAAGGTTGAAAGGCACGTCGCCTGCAACGATTTTCTGTGCGATACCCTCAGCAATAGCTGTTTTACCTACACCAGGCTCACCGATAAGGCAAGGGTTGTTCTTCTGACGGCGTGACAAAATCTGGATTGTTCGTGCAATTTCCTTGTCTCTTCCGATAATATTATCAAGCTCACCCTTTTCAGCACGCTCGGTAAGGTTGGTACAATAGCTATCAAGGAACTTGCTTTTTTTCTTGCTGTTTTTCTGTTCCTTTTTCACAGGCTCATTTTCCTGATGTGCGAAATCAGCACCTATATTTTCGGAATTTGTATTTTTTCCCACAAGGTCGCTGAGTCCCTTTATTGAGCCGCCAAAAAGGTTCTGGATAAAGTTAGGGAGTGAGTTTGTTCCGCCGTGCTGGAATGCGTCACCGTCAAGAGCTTCGGAAATATCAGTCATCTGGTCTGCAAACTCTTCAACATCTTCATCATCAATACCCATCTGGTCCATATATTCCCGAACCTGAGGTATTCCCAGCTCCTTTGCGCATACAAGACAGAGTCCCTCATTGCGTTTTTCGTCCCCCTGCATTGCTGTTATAAATACAACTGCTGTTCTTTTTTTGCATCGTGTACAAAGCATAGTTATAATTGTCCTCCATAATTCTATTTCAATATCAATGCAATCAAATAAAAGGTTGCATTATATAAGATTTCAAATACATAGCTTTCCGATATTATTTCTGTATTTAAATATTTATTTGCATCGGAAGTAAATCTGATAAAAGCGCTTGCTCCCAAATTCAGAACAACTGTGTAAAGCAGTCCTTGCAGGACACCGAACATTGTTCCGAGAAAGCTGTCTGCGGAATTTACCACAGGAATTTTGCGGATTATTCTTGCAGCATATGAAATTACTGAAACAATCAGCATCACTACCGCAAATGTAATCGCAAACAAAACAAACCGCACTGCCTTCATCATAACAGGCTTCACAATTTCAGCTTCAATTATTTTTATCACATTATCCTTGCTTTGCGTGATAATAGTAAGCATGCGGTCGGTTTCGTTGTTGTTTTCTTCAAGATAGCGTTCCGCTTCTCTAATAATTTCTTCGGGAACAATACCATCCATTGCTTCGGTAAGCGAACTGCAATAATCAGTAAATATAGTCTTTATACTGTCACGGAGCTTTTCGTCTTGCAGGATTTCGCTGTACTGCTCACGATTTTCAACCAAATCCGAAATTATTTCGTCACTGAAAGCAACGCCATTTTCTTCAAGCACCTTATTAAGCTTATCAGCTGAAAGATATTCTTCGTCAAGGCTTTCCGCCTTCGCTTCAAGTGCTGAAACTACTGCTGTTTTTATATAATTCTCATACACATAGTCGGAAGCAACATTGCTTACAAAAATTGCTGCCGCAACTGCCGCCGCATATCCTGCAAGGGTAATCAACATTCTGACTGCGCCCTTTTTGGCACCTGCCGCAGCACACCCTATGATAAGCAAAACTACCACAAGGTCAAGAACATAATTCAATCTATCAGTCCTTTCGATTATGCTCAGTTAAAAGTTATTCTGTTTACCTCATCATATCCGAGAAGATAGATGTAGCTGTCAAGTCTCAGAAAATCGTCATATTCTGTATCAAGACGCACAGACGAAATAGGTGTTCCCGTTTCAGTACAGGACTCGATACCGCTTTTAGTCTGCATATATACAGTATCTCCGCTGACCTGAATATTAAGCACCTCGTGGTCAAGAGATTTCTCATTTACCGCACCTGTTCCGCTGTTTATTGTAATAAGCTCAGCAGTACGGCGTTCATCGTTACGGAAAATCATTGCACCGATTGAGGAATTGGAGCTGTAATCCACAAGGTCACGCTCATACTCGTAGATTTTGAGCATAGTCCCGTTCAAGTCGAAATATGCGCAAAGCTTGTCGCCAAACATAATTATGTTATTTTCACCGAAAAGGCGTACTGAAAGTGCAAGAGTTTCAAGAGGCTCGCTCTCCCACACAGGAAGCGGGCTCCCCGATTCGTCATAGTCAATATGGTCAAAGCGGTAATAAATCATTTTTGAAACAATAAGACCGCCGTCTGCTCCGATTGTTGTTATATAGCAGCCCGAATTATCAGAATTGAAGGTCACATCAATAATTCTTGAAACAGAGCGATAATTAAAAATATTCTTTCCCGTTGCATCATATACCATTAATTCTGAGGGATATTTATCGCTCTTTACTACAACCGCAGCTGTATCGTTGCTGCCGAGACGTGCAAGCAAAATCGGGTCATCAGTTGTTTTCTCGTAAATATTCTTGTATTTGCTGTACAGTGCAAAGTTTTTACCGCCTAAATCGTACAACAGTATTTTTTTGTTTCCCGTTGTAATAATCGGGTTTGCAAGGGTATGCTGAACGGAATTTGCAATTTTACCGTTGTTATTGTAGATAAGAAGATGTGAGTCATCCACAAGAGCAACATTGTCATCAAGGGTTTTCAGCTGATAATCCGCCCCTCCCTCTATGGACAGTGGGAAATTGCCCTCTGCAAGCTCTGCGGTATTGTTCGGAGCAGGGATTTTTGTAAGTATCCCGTCAAGCTTAGGGTACCACATATCCTTGGTAAAGACAATTATAAGTATAACAGCCGCCGCTATGGCAACAATTATCAGCTTCTTGATAAGTTTGTCACGCTTTTTCTTGTTTCTGCGCTCACGAAGCATAGAAATATCCGTTACCGCCAAGCTTATTCCTCCTTATTTTGATTGCATAGTTAATTTCATTGTTTTGATAACGCTGAATATGGTAACAGCTACTACTGATATAATAAATATAACCAACGAAATCAGAAACACGGATTTGGGAACAATTCCAAATCCAGACATAAATGAAATTACTGAAAAAATAAACATAAAAACAGAACATATTATAAGCGTTTTACCTGTTATTTTTCCGATCTTATCTATATCAGTATTTGCTTTTTCTGTTTCGGACATTGAATTGTAGCCTGCCATAAGATTTAGATTTTTACCATTAATGAAAGATACTCCGAGAAAAATAGCGAGAATGCCTACAAGTAATGTGATTACTGCTGTAATGATTGCGCCTGTTTCCATAGATAATCCTCCTCAATAAAAAATCTTGTTGAGATACAAACCGTGCGCCTCAGCTGTTTTTCCTGCGAGATTTCTGTCTTTTGCGGCTAAAATCTGCGGAATTGAGTCGGGTGCAAGTTTTTTTTCGTTGATAAAAATGAGTGTGCCAACCATTATCCTAACCATATTATACAAAAATCCGTCGCCTTTTACAATGAGTTTCACAAGATTTTCATCTTTCTCAACCTTGAAATATTCAATGGTACGGACGCTGTTTTCCTTTTGGTTTGCTGTGCCGCAGAAAGACGTAAAATCGTGCGTACCGACAAAATCCTGTGCAGACTTTACCATAAGCTCGGTATCCATTGCATAGGGATAGTGGAGAGCCAAATCCGCTAAAAACGGGTCCCTGCTCATTCGATTGAGGATAAGGTACTGATACTCCTTTGCTTTGCAGGAATATCGTGCATGGAAATCCTCGGGTGCTTCCTCACAGTTCAGAATTGCCAAATCATCAGGGAGAATTGAATTCATTCCCCTTATAATATTGTTGCACGGAATTCTATGCTCCGTTTCAAAGGAAAAGCAATACTCATTTGCGTGGACGCCTGTATCAGTTCTTGAACAGCCATTGATTTTCACCGGTGCATTTGTAATTGCAGAAAGCTTTTCTTCAAGGACATTCTGTATTCCGACAGCGTTTTCCTGCCGCTGAAATCCGTGATAAGCTGTCCCTCGGTATGCCATTGTTACTTTTAAATTACGCATTACGTCACCTTACCCCAAAAAGCAATTCAGCAGGATTATAACATCAAAAAACACAATTGAAATTCCGAGGGCAAAGAAATCTGTGCCTGTGGAATGAAGCTGACGGAGACGTGTTCTGCCGTCGCCGCCCTGATAACAGCGGCACTCCATTGCGAGAGCAAGCTCCTCGGCACGTCTGAAGGCTGAAACAAAAAGCGGAATTAAAATAGGTGTGAGAGCCTTTGCACGCTGTAAAAGGCTTCCGCTTTCCATATCTGCACCTCTTGCTTTCTGTGCAGACATAATCTTGTCTGTTTCCTCGATAAGAGTCGGGATAAAACGAAGTGCAATCGTCATCATCATAGCAAGCTCGTGCACTGGAAACTTCAACTTTTTCAGCGGCGAAAGAAGTCTTTCGATTGCGTCTGTAAGTGTAATCGGAGAGGTTGTATAGGTAAGCAGTGAGCTGCCCATAATCAGCGCAACAATACGGATAATCATAAATGCACTGGTGCGGAGTCCCTCATAAGTTACTTTAATGAAGCCAAGCCTGAACAGTACCACACCGTCAAGGAAAAACAAGTTGAGGATTGATGTGAAAATGATAATCGGGATAATCGGTTTAAGGCTTTTCAGCATAAGCTTGAAAGGTATTTTGGAAAGCAGGAAGCTTACAAGCAGGAACACCATTCCAATGCCCAGTCCCATAAAATTATCAGCGGTGAAAAGCATTGCTATAAACACGCCTGTGATAATAATTTTAAAGCGTGGGTCAAGTCTGTGGATTACGGAATTTCCGGGGAAATACTGACCGATTGTAATATCTTTAAGCACGCTCGCCACCTCTTTTCTCAAGATATTCGAGGATTGTCTTTCGTGCAAATTCGGTTGTA
>JAZSHA010000263.1:0-14717 GCA_045533025.1 Oscillospiraceae bacterium | reverse complement strand
TTGTAACGTCGTCTGTGATACCGATTGTAAATCTTGCCTTGTATGTTGCCTTATCAGCTGTGTTGTCATAAACAGCCTTGATCTGGTCAGGAGTTGTATCCTTGGAGCCGAGACCGTATCTGCCGCCTGCGATAACGATGTCGTTGAACTTGGAGCCCTTGAGAGCAGCAACAACGTCGAGGTAAAGAGGTTCGCCGAGAGCACCAGGTTCCTTAGTTCTGTCGAGAACTGCGATAGCCTTAACTGTTGAAGGGATTGCCTCGAGGAGCTTCTCGGCTGAGAAAGGACGATAGAGGTGAACCTTAACGAGACCAACCTTCTCACCGTGAGCGTTGAGGAAGTCGATAACTTCTTCAGCTGTCTCGCAGACAGAACCCATAGCGATGATCACACGGTCAGCATCAGCTGCACCATAGTAGTTGAAGAGCTTGTAGTTTGTACCGATCTTCTTGTTAACCTTGTTCATGTAATCTTCAACGATAGCAGGGAACTTGTTGTAGAATTCGTTACAAGCTTCACGAGCCTGGAAGAAAATGTCACCGTTCTGAGCAGTACCGCGGAGAACAGGGTGTTCAGGGTTAAGAGCACGGTTTCTGAAAGCCTGAGCAGCCTTCTTGTCGAGCATATCTTCGAGATCCTTGTAATCCCAAGCTTCGATCTTCTGGATTTCGTGGGAAGTACGGTAACCCTCGAAGAAGTGAAGCACAGGAACTCTGCCCTTGATAGTAGCGAGGTGTGCAACAGCACCGAGGTCCATAACTTCCTGAACGTTGGAAGCACAGATCATAGCGAAACCTGTCTGACGGCAAGCGTAAACGTCAGAGTGGTCACCGAAGATGTTAAGAGCGTGAGAAGCAACACATCTAGCGGAAACGTGGATTACGCAAGGGAGAAGTTCGCCGGCAATCTTATACATGTTAGGGATCATAAGAAGAAGACCCTGAGAAGCAGTATAAGTTGTTGTAAGAGCACCGGCAGCGAGAGAGCCGTGTACAGTACCTGCAGCACCTGCTTCAGACTGCATTTCTGCAACCTTTACAGGCTGACCGAAGATATTGTTCTGCTTCTTAGCAGCCCACTGGTCAGTAACCTCAGCCATAACAGAGGATGGGGTGATAGGGTAGATAGCAGCAACGTCAGTGAATGGGTAGGAGACCCAAGCAGCAGCGTTGTTACCGTCCATGGTTTTCATTGATCTTGCCATTTTGGACAGTCCTCCTAAAATTACAAATTTGTATGACTTTAATAATAGTACATACGTTGATATTATTTTAACATAAATCTTCGCTGTTGTAAAGTGGTTTTTTTCTGAAAATATAGAAATTTCGGGCTGATTTTTGTACAATAAACGAATGGGTAGGAAAAATTTAATTAAGCGAAGCATTGCGGAAATTTACTGAGTGAGAATTTTTGAAGAAGTTTTTCTCAAACTCTCTAATTCTTATAATGTAAAATACCTCTATATGGCTTTATGCCATATAGAGGTATTTTAGACTAAAAGTCTTTGGAAAGAAGTCTGTGGAAGAACCTTTCCTCAGAAATTTTTTCCCAGTGGGTCTCCACAATCTTTCCGTTAAATTATAATTTGTTTTTACTTTGTTGTTTCACTGCCGTCGGTGATATCGTCGATGAGACTTTCTGCACCTGAGACGATTTCTTCACCCATTCCTGTTGCGTCGGTAACAATTTCGTCGATGAGTCCGTCGCCGTCGATATCGCCTGTGTAGTCGCTCATTTCGGTTTCTGTTTCGGAAGCGGTTGTGGTAGTCTGACTCTGAGAGGTTGTGGTCTGGGAGTCGGTCTGTATATCCGTTTCGGTATCGTCACCTGCTGAGCAGGCTGTAAAAATGATTGCCGCAGCCGAAAGCACGATTGCTGCTGTGATAAGCTTCTTCATAAGGAATTCCTTTCTCGCAGGATTTATGTGCCCTGCAAAATGTTATCCGCTTGAATGAATGTCTTATCCCGACTTGCAATCAATATACATAATCAGCATTTATGCCGTAGCTCAGACTTTCAGCAAGTCGGGCGTACTCAGCTTCCTTTTCAGCATCATATCCGCTGCGCTTGATACCTGCGGCAACGTCATACAATTCCTCTGGGATTGCTCCCTTGAAGCCTGATACATTGATAACATACCCATTTTCGGGCACAATATTCCTCGGCATTGCTGCTTTTATAAGGCTGATGAAATCATCATCATAGTCGTAAACAAAAACCTCTCCTCTGTCCATAAGGTAAGATCTGTTACCGAAGTAGGCGTGAAGAACAGCTTCCTCATCAGTACCAGTGTATTTTCTGTATTCGTCCTCGGTGAAAAGGCAGATGGAATTGTTTGCGGCTTTGCTCGCAAGCTCTCTGTAATAATCCTTATCGGAGAAATTCTCGATACGGACAAGGTTGAAATCAAAGTAATCAAGAAGCTCAACCGTATTCGTGAAGGACTCAGGCACTTTAATGTTGTTGATGAAATGTGCACACTGGAAGGACCATACGTTGTGAAGCTCGGAATGATAATAGTTTTCCTCAGTGATAGCCATAATATCATTGTAGTAAGCCTCAGCAAGCTGATTGAAGAAATCCTTCGCAGCGAGGTATTCAAGAGGAACGTTGGTTGTGCCGTCGGCATAGTTGATAGTCATTATGTTTTCAGCGTAAGCGTAAAATCTGTCCCTCATATAGCTGTCATCTGCATAATTGTCATTCATTTCGATATAGTCATAATAGTTCTTTTCCGCTTTAAGAATATAATTCTTGTAATATTCAGCAACCTGTCTCTTGTATTCCTCGGAAACGTCAAGCTTGCTGAGATATTCAGCTGCACCGGGAGTTATCGAATAGTAATCTCTTGAGAAGCTGCCGCCTGTTTTGAGGTTGTAGGTAACGGTAAAGTTCTTGTAAACTCCCACTATATCATCATAGTTCCAGCGGTTATCACTGCTGTAGCTGTCCTTGTGTGCGTTGTAGAAGTCAATAATGTCCTGATGTGCGGAAACGATTGCCTCGATATTTTCCTTGTCCTTGATAAGCTGCTTTGCGTCATAATTGTAGCTCATATTGCTGAAATCGCCGTAGAAGCCCTCATAGGAAATTTCAACCGACTTTACGTTTGAAGCCGACGGAACACGCTGAACTGCTCCGAAGCCGTCAGTCTTTTCACAGACAAGAATTATTCCCACAACAGCGATAAAGGTTGCCGCATATTTGATTATGCTGAGCCAGAATTTCTTGAAGCCTCGGTTTGTAACAACCTCGAAAATCATAAAGATAATTCCGCTGACGATAATTGTAGGAACAATATCTGCACCCTCTGTCATAAGGAGAGAGATAATACAGAACATTGCGCAGATAAGCACGATATAGTAAGCAAGCTTGAAAACGAATGGCTTTGAAACCTGTTCAGCACGGCGCTTCTTGTAAAGGAAGAAGCAGAGAGCGAAAAGTGCCGCAATAACAAGAGTGAACACAAGCAGCCATATGCCGTAATGCATATATGCACCGCTGTAAACCAATTCGCCGCCTGATGCCCAGTCGATGCTTGCGATTATACCGCCGAATACGGAGATGTAAATCAAAACCTTGAGGGCAATAACCTCTGATTCGATACCGTAAAGGCTGTCGTACATAGAATAAAGCACGCAGTAAATTGTAAGAGGAATAAGAATGTTGATGAGAATAGTATATGCGATTGCTTCAAACTTATTTCCGCAGCAGATTGCGATAAGCACGGTTATCACATAAAGCATAAGCATACAGAGTGTACCGCCCAGAATAAGCTTCAGCAGGGCAGGTGTTGCAATTGAAAAGATGTCGCATACATAGGGAACATCAACATAAGCGTTGTCGATATATCTTGTTTCGTAGAAGGTTTTTCCCTCCATAAACAGCAGACCGTATCCGCAGAGAAGAAGGGAGATAGCCTGAGCAGTATAAAACGGCGCAAGATATGTAAAGAGTCCCGAAAGGAAGTTTGAGAAGAAACGCTGTGTGTTGTTCATCGGCAGCGCAAGCTTCATATCAACAACCGATTTTTCGTGCAGACAGGTAAAGCTGCTTGTTGCCGCAAAGATACCGAGAAATGCAGCCAGTGCCGTTGTGCATACTGCGATTGAGGCGTACATTTCAACCGTGCCGTCATCATAGCCCTTGTTTGTATACATACACACCATTGTCGAAATAAACACAGCAGGCACAGCTACAAGATGAAGAATTAAAAGAATTATCGAAAATTTTCTGCTGTCCTTAATATTGCTTTTCCAGTTGTGAAGAGCAGGATTTACTTTTCTTACAGCTTTTTCATTAGTCGAGACCGTTGCAGTCATAGCCCATTCCCTCCATTTCATAGATAAATATTTCCTCAAGTGTCAGCGGAATAAGGTCAAGCACCTTAGGCTGTTTCTTTTCCAGCTCAGTGCGGATTGTCTCCTCATCGCCCTTGATAATAAGGTAGGTGATACTCTGATTTCTTTCGTAGTGAAGCACGTCAAGTCCCTTGAAATCCTGTTCGGTAAATTCAAGAGGGAATGCCGCCTGTACCTTGTGAATACTTCCCTTAACGCTGTCAAGGTCACGGTTGAACAGCAGCTTGCCTTGATGGAGAAGTGCAGCCGTGTCGCAAAGCTCGTTGATTTCCTTTAAGTTGTGGCTGGAGATTACAACCGTAAGCTTTCTGTCCAGCATAGCGTCCACAAGCATACGTTTTACGATAATTCGCATTGTCGGGTCAAGTCCGTCAAATGCTTCGTCAAGGAGCAGGTAGTCTGTACAACAGGCAAGACCTGTAATAACAATAGCCTGACGCTTCATACCCTTGGAGAATTTGTCGATACGCTTCTTTTCGGGAAGCTTGATTATAGCGTTGAGCTTGTCGAAAATCTCGTCGGAAAAGTTGGGATAAAAGCCCTTGTAGTAATTGCGCATATCGTTTAGTGTCATTGCACCGAACTGTACGGTTTCGTCATTGATGAAGAAAACCTTCTGCTTTGCGGAAACATTATCGTAAGCAGTCTCACCGTCAATGAGCACCTCACCCTCAGATGCTTCATAAACGCCCGAAAGCAGACGGAGAATTGTAGATTTACCTGCACCGTTTGAACCAAGCAGACCGAAAGCCGTGCCTGCCTCTATGGTAAGGTCAACGCCGTCAAGAGCGTTGAAATCCTCAAAGCTCATCTTAACATTTTTAAGTTCAATCATTATTCTGCCCCCTCTATCCTTTGTTTAAGTTCTTCCTTTGTAACTCCTGCGGTGAGCGCCTCGGCAACAGCCCTGTCGAAATCGGCAAAAGCCGCGTCCTTTACAGCGTCAGGATTTACATTGCAGACGAAGCTGCCGCGTCCCGCAAGAGAGTAGATAACCTTGTCACGTTCAAGCAGCTGAAAAGCCTTTGAAACAGTGTTCGGGTTTACGCCAAGCTCCTTCGCCATTTCTCTTACGCTGGGAAGCTTGTCGTTTGGCATAAGCTCCTTTTTAAGTATCAGCTCAATAATTTTTTTGTAGAGCTGTTCATAAATCGGAGTTCTGCTTTGAAGGTCGATATTGTACATCTGCTCACTCCTTTTGTGCACTAACTGTATTAGTTGTTGTAATACAGTTATAACACATAACACACTCTTTGTCAAGGGGTAAATTATAATTTACCTTTTGGCTTGTCCCTGCATATAATGAATTGGACACTAAAATACGTCCGTGAAAAAATTGCCGATGATGATTATTTCAGAAATTTACGTCAACACTATTATCAAATCGGTAAAACAGGAGTGTATGAAAATGTCTGTGAAAAGGGGAGAAATTTACTATGCGGATTTGAGTCCCGTTGTGGGCTCGGAGCAGGGCGGTATCCGTCCCGTGCTTATCGTGCAGAATGACGTGGGCAACAAGCACAGTCCCACGGTTATTGCGGCGGCTATCACAAGCCAGCGTGACAAGTCAAAGCTGCCGACCCACATTGAGCTTGCGGCGGAAAAATGCGGTCTGCAAAAGGACAGCATTGTTCTTCTTGAGCAAATCCGTACCATTGACAAAACCCGTCTGAAGGAAAGAATGGGTGAGCTTGACCCGACAGCTATGACCAAGGTCAACAGTGCGCTCTCCATCAGCTTCGGACTTCCGAATGACGCTACATAAGGCGTACTTAGCCTTATGGGCAGACGAGAGCAGGGAAAGCTACTCTGCTCTCGCATTTTTTATTCCGTTAATTGAATTTTTACAAAATAAATTCGTTGACAGCATACAAAAAAGCGTGTATAATAAAAGTTGTTGCTTAAACAAATAATTGAACTGCAAAAGGAGTGAAAAAAATGGACGCCGGTAATAATGGCAAGGGTATAAAACCGCGAAGTTGCGGCTTTGGTACGAATGCATCAAGTGCGTCCGTTTCATTGCCGTAAAAAAACTAAGAACCAATTGAAATTGTTTCTTAATTTAGCAGTTTTATGCCTTCTATTTCATTCGAATAGGAGGATTTTTTATGTATAAGGAGCTTGCTCTCGATTTAATCGGGAATAAGCAATTCGCTGCCCTCAAGTCCGATTTGCAGGAAATGAACCCTGCTGACCTGGCTTTCCTTATAAGCGAGCTTGACGAGGACGAGGATTTCAGCGAAAAACAGCTTATTATGCTGTACCGCATTCTCCCTAAGGAGCTTGCGGCTGAGTCGTTTACCTATATGGACATCGACACTCAGATGAAGCTTATCAATATTTTCTCGGATAAAGAACTCCGATACGTTATTGATGAGCTTTATATCGACGATACGGTTGACATTATCGAGGAAATGCCTGCGAATGTTGTGTCCCGTATTCTTCGTAACACCGACCCCGAAACAAGAAAACAAATCAACGAGCTGCTGAAATACCCCAAGGACAGCGCAGGCTCGGTTATGACAACGGAGTTTGTCTACTTCAACAAGGATATTACCGTCAAGGAAGCTTTTGAGCGTATCAGAAAAATCGGTCTTGTGAAGGAGACGGTTTATACCTGCTATGTAACCGAGGCAAGAAAGCTTTTAGGCGTTGTTACGGTGCTGGAAATGCTTGTTGCTGACGAGGACCAGCGCATCGAGGATATTATGGAAACCAATGTTATTTCCGTTAATACCCACGACGACCAGGAGCACGTTGCCCGTACAATGTCCAAGTATGACTTTGCTGCAATTCCTGTTGTTGACAACGAAAACCGCATTGTTGGTATCGTAACCTTCGACGATGCGATGGACGTTATGCAGGAAGAAAACACCGAGGACTTTGCAAAGATGGCTGCGGTTATGCCTGCGGAGGACAGCTACTTCAAGACTTCTGTTTTTCAGCACGCAAAGAGCCGTATCCCGTGGCTGCTGGTGCTGATGCTTTCAGCGGCGCTGACAGGTATGATTTCCACACAATTTGAGGCGCAGATTGCAATGATTCCTATGCTTGTATCCTTTATGCCGATGGTAATGGGTACGGGAGGTAACTGCGGCTCTCAGAGTTCAACGCTGATAATCCGTGGTATGGCGATTGAAGAAATCCGCTTGCGTGACTTCTTCAAGGTTATTTTCAAGGAATTCAGAGTAGCGCTTCTCTGCTCGATAGTTCTTGCGATTGTAAACGGAGCGAGAATTTGGATTACCTACAGCGACCCCCAGCTTGCAATTGTTATTGCGTTGTCGATTATCGGCACGGTTATCCTCGCAAAGCTTGTGGGAGCAATGCTTCCTATGGCGGCTAAGGCTGTAAAGCTTGACCCTGCTATAATGGCTACGCCGCTTATTACAACGGTTGTGGACTCCTGCTCGCTGCTGATTTACTTCACGATTGCCACAAATATTTTAGCGGATAGATTGCAATAAGATTATTAGTAAACCACTTCTGATTTCAAGGTCGGAAGTGGTTTTATTTTGGTGTAATATCAAATTATAATTTAATGTTCAAAATCACCAACTTTTCCACCTGTGAAAAGAAATTTTGTTAAAAAATAAAAAATTTCGAAAAAACACTTGACAGAGACACTCAAAATGTTATATAATTTAGACTTGATGGGGTATCTATCCCCGAAACCTTATACGGATTAATACGCAGAAGGAGGAGAAATCATGAAAAGAACATACCAGCCTAAGAAGCTCCACAGAAAGAAAGAGCACGGCTTTATGAAGAGAATGTCTACAAGAAACGGCCGCAAGGTTCTCGCTAGAAGAAGAGCTAAGGGCAGAGCAAGACTTACTCACTAAGGTCTGCTGCAAATCACAGCTACGTTTGTGTAAAAATGATTAGACCGCAATAATGGGGTTTTGCCTTTAGTTGCGGTCTTGTTATTTATCATAAGTAATTTTTAGTGCGGATATTACAACCGGTAAAGGTGCAGCTATGAAGTATACTATTAAAATAAAAGAGAATAAGGACTTTGTAAACCTGTATAAGCGCGGTAAGTTCGTGGCAGGGAAGGCTGTAACCATATATTATCGCAAGAACCGTTTCGGCAAAACCCGTATGGGTATTACAACGGGTAAAAAGGTGGGCAACGCTGTTACCCGAAGCCGATGCAGAAGAATTATCCGTGCAGCGTACACCGCAAACGAAGCATCTTTCCCTAAGGGATACGATTATATTATTGTAGCACGTCCGTACTGCGGTGAGTGTAAGTCAACCCAGCTTGCGGACTTTATGCGAATGAGAGCTATCCCTGAAATGCTGAAGTCTATTTCTAATACTAACAGTAAAAACAACAATAAAAAATAACTGTCTGTATATTAAATACAATGACGTTGAGTATATGAAGAAGTTTTTATTACTTTTAGTAAAATTTTATAGAAAGCATATCTCCCCGAAAAAAGCACCCTGCTGTAAGTACCACCCTACCTGTTCAACCTATGCGCTGGACGCATTGGAGAAGCACGGTGCGCTGAAAGGGACAATCCTTACCGTGTGGAGAGTGCTCAGATGCAACCCTTGGAGTCTGGGGGGAATTGACTACGTCCCCGACAAGTTCAGCCTGTATACACTTAGTAAAAGGTACGGCAAGGGGAGGACTACTCCGAATTCGGAATTCGGAATGCAGAATGCGGAATTAAAACATAGAAATCAACATAACAAATAGTTATGTTTTAATAAATTATTACAATAAGTATAAACTCGGAGGTCAAAATGAGCGAAATTATCGGTTACCCATTAGGCTGGGTCATGTGGCTTATGTATCAGATTACGGAGAATTACGCTTGGTCAATCGTAATCTTTACATTAATCATCAAAATTATCCTGTTCCCTTTATCCGTAAAACAGCAGAAATCTTCCGCTGCACTGGCTGCCTTCCAGCCAAAGCTCGAAAAGCTGAAGAAGCAGTACGCTAACAACCAGCAGAAGCTTCAGGAGGAGCAGATGAAGCTCTACTCCGAAGAAGGCATCAACCCAATGGCAAGCTGTCTGCCGCTGTTTATCCAGCTCCCAATCCTCTATGGTGTGTTCGACGTTGTTTATCGTCCGATTACTCACATTATCAGAGCAAGCAAGGACGTTATCGCTCAGGCTACCGAAATCACAAAGGGCATCCTTGAAGCCGCAGGAGCAAGTCTCAGCAACTTCAATCAGCGTCCCGAAATTTATATCGTTAAGGAAATGCAGAAAAACCCTGACGCTTTTTCCAGCCTCAACAATCCCGAATTTGTTGAAGATGTAACAAGCTTCAACAACAAGCTTTTCGGTATCGTTGACCTCGGCGATATCCCAACTCTCAAGCCTGAGGTTTGGAATGCAGCTGCTATAATCCTTATCCTTATCCCTGTTATGTCCGGTCTTATCCAGATGATTATGACCGTTTACTCCCAGATAAGAAGCAAGAAGCTCAACCCCGACGCACCAAGTATGGCTGGTATGAACATTATGCTCTATGTAATGCCAATTTTCTCCGTGTGGATTGCGTTCAGCTTCCCAGCAGGTATCGGTTTCTACTGGACAATGTCCTCTCTGTTCAGCTTTATCCAGTCTATTATTCTTTATAATGTATATACTCCTGAGTACGTTGCAAAGCTTGTTGAAAAGGACAAGGAAAAGCGTAAGCACAAGAAGCGCCCCAATATGATGGAGCGTTACCAGCAGATGATGGAGGAGCAGATGGGTCAGCAGACAGGTGCACCTGTTAACAACTCCAATAAGAAGATTGCAACAGCTAAATCCACTGACGATGAGGGCGGAGAGGTCAAGCTTTCCCGTTCAAAGCAGAAGGAATATGAAAAGATGATTATCCGTGAAGCACGCCGCAGACAGGCTGAAAAGTACGGAGAAGAATTCATCGACGACGACGAGGAATAAATTCGGAATGCGGAATGCGTAATTAAAACAACCGCAAGCGGTTGTTTCCGAGTTTCCCTTCGGGAAACGTCGGAGTTTGTACAACAATTGAAATGTTTTGGTAACCCAAATAAAGGGTTTCCAAAGGGTGTGCGCACCCTTTGGCAGGGTACTTAGGGACGGAGTCCCTAAGTCGCTCTCCGCAGAGAGCGAAATACCTGCTTGCGCCAATGTTTTGCGAAGCAAAACTTGGAAACAAAAGCTTGCTTTTGTTTTTCGCAGAACGCGCCTGAGAAGCGCTCTGAAAAGGTGAATTTTTTGGCGGTAAGCCAAAAAAGAGGAAATCTTCTGCAAAAAATCAAAACAAGTTTTGATTTGAGAGATTTCCTAACAGTGACGAAGTCACTGTTTACAGTGCAGAAGTTAAACTATCATTTTAAAATGCCTTTAACAGACTCAGCAGTCTGTATAATATTAGTCAAAATTGAAAGGAAGGTCAGTATGGCAGAAATCAAAAAAATCTTCACAGCAAAGTCCATAGAGGAAGCTAAGGCTATGGCAGCACAGGAATTCGGTGCTGAAGAAAGCAAAATCACCTTCAATGTAATCGAAGAACCGAAAAAGGGTCTGTTCGGCAAGGTAAAGGGCGAAGCAAAGGTAGAAGCTTCCTATGAACAGTCCAAGGCACAGCTCGCAGGCGAGTACATCAAGTCAATCCTCGCAAATATGGGTATCGCAGACGATATCAGCATCGAAGAAACCGAAGACGGTGCTACAATTGAAATCCTCGGCGATACAACAGGCGCTGTAATCGGCAGACGCGGCGAAACACTCGACGCTATCCAGTATCTTGCTTCTATGACTGCAAACCGCGGCGATAAGGAATACTACAGAATTACAGTTGACTGCTGCGGCTATCGTGAAAAGAGAAAGGCTATCCTTGAGGAGCTTGCTGCAAAGATTGCTAAAACTGTTATCCGCACAGGCAGAACTTCTACTCTTGAGCCTATGAACCCATACGAAAGAAGAATTATCCACTCCGCAGTTGCAAATATCGAGGGTGTAACCTCTAAGAGTATCGGCGAGGAGCCATACAGAAAGGTTGTTATTTCCTCCACAAATCCACGTCCTAAGAAGGACTTCAACAAGGGCGACCGCAAGCCACGCAGACGTGACAAGAATCCTAACGAGTACACACCACGCTCAATGGATATGATGAAAACTTCCTTTGAAAAGGACTATAAGCGTCCAAAGCCTGAGGACAGCCTCCTCGTTGAAGGCGACCTCTACGGCAAAATCGATATCTAAAAATCAGCAGATGTTTTTACGGGAACATGGGAGCAAATCCCGTGCTCCCGTTTTTTCAATTCCATACCTATGTTTGGGTTACTATAATAATCGTGCGACCCATTGAGGGAGACCCTTTTGAAAAAGGGTCCCCCCTCAAACTCCCTCCCTAAAACTTCCATATGTAAAAAATTAGACTAAAAGTCTTTGGAAAGGGGTCTGGGGAAGAACCTTTCCTCAGAAAGGTTTTCCCCAGTAGGTTACAGGAATGTTATGATAACCCAAGTACAGATGTGAATTAAAAAAACAGGAGGAACGAGTATGTCCACAATCGCCGCAATATCGACTCCCCGTGCGCAGGGGGGAATTTCCGTAATCCGAATTTCGGGGGAGAACGCACTGGAAATCGCTGAGAAAATTTTTGCGCCCGTGTCAACAAGCCTTACAGCAACTCAGATGCAGGGCTACACCTGCGCTTACGGCAACATTATAAACGGCACGGAAACCGTTGACGATGGTGTTCTGACCGTGTTCCGTGCACCAAAATCATACACTGGCGAGGACGTTGTGGAAATATCCTGCCACGGCGGAATTTTCGTTACGGACAAGGTTTTGCAGCTTATTTTTGCAAACGGTGCAGCACCTGCCGAAGCTGGCGAGTTCACAAAGCGCGCCTTCCTCAACGGAAAAATGAGCCTGACCCAAGCCGAAGCGGTTATGGACGTAATCTCCGCAGACGGAAAAGCAGGTCTGCGCTGTGCAGAAGCACTGAAGGAAGGCTCTCTCTATCGACGTATCAAAGCTGTTTCCGATACAACCCTCCAGCTTTTGGGGTCACTGGCAGCGTGGGTTGACTACCCCGATGACGATATCCCAGCTGTTGATGACGAGGAAATTTTTGCCACTTTGGAACAGGCTGTTCAGAACCTCGACCAGCTGTTGTCCACCTATGACAGCGGCAGAATTATCCGTGAGGGCGCAGATACAGCAATTGTGGGAAAGCCAAATGTTGGAAAATCTACCCTTATGAATCTGCTTTCAGGCTGTGAAAGAAGTATCGTAACCGATATCGCAGGAACAACCCGTGACGTTGTTGAGGAGTCCGTGCGACTGGGAGATATCGTGCTCCGACTGTCCGACACCGCAGGAATTCACGAAACAGGGGACGTTGTAGAGAGCGTAGGCGTGGAAAAGGCGCTGAAAAAGCTTGAAACCGCCGACCTTATCCTTGCCGTGTTCGATATGGGCGCGGAAATTACCGCCGATGACAGAGAACTTGCGGAGAAGTGCAGGGGAAAGAATGCCGTTGCAATTCTGAATAAATCCGATTTGGAGCAGCGTCTCGACCTTTCGGCAATCTCCGACTGTTTCACTGAAACAGTTACAATCTCCGCAGGACAGGGTGAGGGACTTGACCGCCTGAAAATCGCAATCGAAAACATCTACAAGCTTGCCAACATCAATTCCGATATGGGTATCCTCGCCAACGAGCGTCAGCGTGGCTGTGCTGTAAAGGCAAAGGCAAGCTTCGAGGAAGCTCTCGGCGCTCTCCGTGCAGGAGCAACCTACGACGCAGTAAATATCCTTATTGACGATGGGGAGAACTATCTTCTTGAGCTTACAGGCGAGCGTGCTTCGGAAGCTGTCGTGAATGAAGTATTCTCACGTTTCTGTGTTGGTAAATAATCGAAACAGTGTAACTGTTTCGATTATTCCGAGTTTTTTCGCATTGCAAAACTGAACGCAAAGCGTTCAGTTTTGTTCCACGTGGAACAAAAACGAACACAGAATGTTCGTTTACGGGTTTTTGCTTCGCAAAAACGCCGTAGTTTGCACAACGCTGCAACTTCGACATTATAATTTAAAACATTCTCATTCCACTTTCCGAATTCCTAATTAAAAGAGAAGAGGTGCTCAGATGAGCCATTATATAGACAGCTATGACGTTGCCGTAATCGGCGCAGGTCACGCAGGCGTTGAAGCCGCCCTCGCCGCTGCACGTCTTGGCGCAAAAACCGTGCTGTTCAGCATTTCGCTGGACAATATCGCAAATCTGCCCTGCAATCCTTCAATCGGCGGCACGGCAAAGGGTCACCTTGTCCGTGAAATCGACGCAATGGGCGGCGAAATGGGCAAGGCGGCTGACCAGTGCTTTATCCAGAGCCGTATGCTCAACAGGGGAAAAGGTCCTGCCGTGCACAGCCTTCGTGTGCAGGCTGACAGGGTGAAGTACCACAACCATATGAAAAAAATCTGCGAGTCGCAGGAAAATCTCCACGTTAAGCAGGCTGAGGTTACCGAGGTGCACGTGGAAAACGGTGCAGTAAAGTCAATCGTGACCCATCTCGGCGGCGAGTATCACTGCAAAACCGCAATCATCGCCACGGGTACATACCTGAAAGGCTTAATTCACGTCGGCGACACTTCCTACGAAAGCGGACCCGACTCAACTCTGCCGTCCCGTGGATTGTCGGACAGCCTTAAATCCATCGGAATTGAGCTCCGCCGCTTCAAAACAGGTACACCAAGCCGTGTCCACCGCCGTTCCATTGACTTCGACAAGCTTGAAATGCAGTGCGGCGATGACGATATCCAGCCGTTTTCCTTTGAAACCAGCCGTGAGGGGCTGAAAAATATCGTGCCCTGCTACATCGGCTACACCAACGGCGACACCCACAAGGTTATCCTCGACAACATTCACCGTTCCCCGATGTATTCGGGACGGATTGAGGGCGTCGGACCACGTTACTGCCCGTCCATCGAGGACAAAATCAAACGTTTCAGCGAGCGTCCCCGCCATCAGCTGTTCATTGAGCCAATGGGTTTGGACACCGACGAATATTACTTGCAGGGTATGTCCTCGTCGCTCCCTGAGGACGTGCAAATCGCCTTTTTGCGCACCATCAAGGGACTTGAAAACGTTGAGATAATGCGTAACGCCTACGCAATCGAGTATGACTGCTGTAATCCTCAGGATTTGCGCCACACCCTCGAATTCAAGGCAATCAAGGGTCTTTTCGGCGCAGGTCAGTTCAACGGCACCTCAGGCTACGAGGAAGCGGCAGCGCAGGGTCTCATTGCAGGCATCAACGCCGCACGCTCCGTTCAGGGCAAGGAAATGATAACCCTGACCCGTTCTTCATCTTATATCGGCACGCTTATCGACGACCT
>JAZSHA010000188.1:0-10130 GCA_045533025.1 Oscillospiraceae bacterium | reverse complement strand
GAACCGCTGCTGGAGCAAGGAGGTTTGTGACGCTCTCGGAATTGATATGTCCCTGCTTGCAAAGGTTTACGAGTCCTGCGAGGTTACTGGCAAGGTTACAGCTTCTGCGGCTGAGCTGACAGGTCTTGCAGAGGGTACAATCGTTGTGGGCGGCGCAGGCGACAACGCTGCTGCTGCTGTTGGCACAGGCGTTGTTACAGACGGTAAGGCCTTCACAACAATCGGTACTTCGGGCGTTGTTTTTGCTCACACTTCAAAGGTTTCCATCGACCCTATGGGACGCGTACATACCTGCTGTGCGGCTGTACCTGGCTGCTGGCACATTATGGGTGTAACTCAGGGTGCAGGTCTTTCTCTCAAGTGGTTCAGAGACAATTTCTGACAGGCTGAAAAGGACACCGCAAAGCTCATGGGCGTTGACGAATATTACCTCATGGACAAGGAAGCTGAGACTGTGCCAATCGGCGCAAATCGTCTGCTTTACCTGCCATACCTTATGGGTGAGCGTACACCGCACCTTGACCCTGACGCAAGAGGTATGTTCTTCGGACTTTCCGCAATCCACACAAAGAAGGATATGCTCCGTGCGGTAATGGAAGGCGTTGCGTACTCTCTCCGTGACTGCGTTGAAATCTGCCGTGAAATGAACATCAACGTTTCCGATATGATGGCTTGCGGCGGCGGCGGAACATCTCCGTTGTGGAGACAGATGCTCGCTGACCTCTATGCTTGCCCTGTAAAGACAGCTTCCTCTAAGGAAGGTCCTGCTCTTGGTGTAGCAATCCTCGCACTTGTTGGTGCAGGCGTTTATGCAACAGTTCCTGAGGCTTGCGAAAAGCTTGTTGGCGTTGACAAGGTACAGGAGCCTGTGGCTGAAAATGTTCCTGTTTACGAAAAGTATTTCAGACTTTACGACGAGATTTATCCTGCTGTAAAGGAACAGTGCAGTAAGCTTGCAAAATTGTAATACAATATTTTTCAACCGTGTACCGTTTTGGTGCACGGTTTTCTATTGTTGACAAAAACAGTAAAATACGGTATAATGATTTCCAACATTCAAAGGAGGTCATTATATGAAAAAAGCTCTTAAAATAATTGTGCCGATTGTTGCGGTAATTGTGCTGTTGGTGTTGTTTTATTTTATATTTCTTGTGCCAAGATTTGAATTGAAAAAGAAAATAGATGAAGTTATGCCGAATATTTTAAACAGCTCAGATTATTTTACAGAATATAATATTATTGATACTTCTTTTGTTACTGTGGATAATTACAATATTTCTGATACCTCATTTGTTGGTACAGAAGATAATGAACATATTTCTGTAGATATTCCTGCAACAATGGAATACAGTATAAATGATGGTGACATATCTATTTTGGGTCGCGGTGATTATTACAGAAATTCCGCTGAAGAAGATATATGCTTTTATAATCGCCCTAACAGCCTCGTAAATTGTTATGCACTAACAGATAACTGGGCTGTTGAAATGTGTGATATTTCAATTGATGACTTGAAAGAAGGTTTTGATAGTCTTGGATATGGTAATCCATTTACTGAATATGGGTGTTGGAAATGCATAAGGTCGGTAGAAAAAGATGATTATAGCTTCTGGAATATAAAATCAGATTATGCATTATATGTATCAGCTTATATTTCATCACTTATTAATGAAATGCATCAGCCCGACGTATGGAATTTGGAATACATATATGAAAAAAATAATGTTTGCGGAATAATTCGCATAAAGAAATATGATAATTATTCAGATGATAATACTACTAAGTATTATGTCGTTTTTGATATATTTGATGCAAGTGAAGCTGATACAGAATATAAATGTTCAATTGATATGCGTATGCAATCCCTCGACGACATTTATGCAGTAATCAACTCGGTAGAAATAATCAAATAAAATTACGGGTACCGTGAAATTGTACGGTACCCGTTTTAAGTTATGTGCAAATCAATCTTCCTTGGAATTTGCAATGGACTGCATAAAAGCGCCGTTAGCAGCTGCTGGCTTTTCGGGAGCAACAATGCTGTCCTTCATTCTGTAAGCGAAAACAAATGCAGCTGCTCCGATTGCGAGAGCGATTACACTTGCCACGATAAGATTTGGTATAACTGCTGCAACAATGCTTGTTACGCTGATACCGCCGATTACAGCAAATGTACTGCACAGCGACTTTTTCTTTGTTACACCAAGCATAATTATGATTGCGGCTGCTGCCATAATAAGAGTATTTCCGAATGCGGCGAGAATTTGAGCGATTATGTCATTAACGGTAAGGTCGGTGTATATAGCCTTCATTTCGGCAACCATTTCCTTTGTGATTGCACCCATATCAACTGCCATTGCATACATCTGGTCAAATGCACCGCTGTTAATCTGGGAGAAGGTCATATACATACCAACAAATCCGAATGCAATTGTAAGCAGCTGAGGAATACCGAAGCCAAGACCTGCGGAAAGAGCAGCCTTGAAGGTGCGTGTTTTCATACAGTTTTTGATGAGGATGTGCATTGCAAAACCGAGAATTACTGCGGAAATAACTGAAATGGCAATTGTCTGCCAAAGAGGAGGTTCAGCTGTTAAACTTGCGGAGTCCATTTCAGTCATTGCTGTTGGCATAGCGATGATAAATGTTCCGATACCGGTAACGATTGTTGCAATGAGAAATGCAAGTACACCTGCCCAGAAGCTTGAACCCTTGATTTTTCCCATTGCGAGAAGTGCAATTCCGCCGATAAGGGGAATAACACCTGTTAAAACTATACCGATAAGTACGCTGTAAATTACACCTTGTGAAATCATAAATATCTTCCTTTCATATTGTATCAATGAATTAGTACAATATGATAATAACACGGCTTTTGGTAATTGTCAAGGGGTTATTGAAAAAAATTTTGTATATGGTATAATATTTTTTGAAAAAAATTTTTTAAAAGTGAAAAAAATTGCCCATTTGAATTGTATTTATAGTGAAAGACTTATTTCGGCATAGCAATAATGCCATTGGGGGAAATAAAATGTATCCGGAGAAAACTGTCAGCTACGGAACTGACGGTTATATTCAGTATGTGCTTGATACATATTCGCAAACGCTGATAAGGCTTTGTTATACATATGTCCGTAACATCTGTGACGCTGAGGATATTACTCAGGACGTGCTTGTGTCTCTGTTGAAGCGTGGAAAGGGCTTCGACAGTACGGAGCACGAAAAAGCATGGCTATTGAGGACAGCTATAAACAAAAGCAAAAATCACCTGAAATCAGGGTGGATAAAGCGTACGGTGCCACTGAATGAGACCGATAATTCCGAGATTGATGAGGCTATGAGTGAAAAAAATCAGGTTATGGAAGCTGTTCTGTCCCTTCCCGAAAAGTATAGAACAGTTATTCACCTGTTCTATTACAACGGCTACTCCATAAAGGAGATTTCCGCAATTGTAGGCAAGAAGCCTGCAACGGTTGGTACGCTCCTTGCAAGAGGACGAACGCTGCTGAAAAAAATGATGATAGGGGGTTTTGATGAAGATGAGCAGGTCAATTAAAGACTACAAGGACGCTATGGACAGCGTTAAAATATCCGACAGCTTTTATAAGCGTACTGAAGTTCTTCTCAACGAAAACTCCGTAATGGAGATAACACAGAGCAGTCCTTCCAAAATAAGAATTATTTCAAGGTTTGTAATGGCAGCGGCAGCCTGTATGTTGCTTGTATTCGGTGTAAAAACTGTTGCGGATAACCGAATTATGTCTGATACAACATCTGTTACGGAAATCATAGTCCATGAAACAACGGTGGTAACTGTTCCTGCCACTGTACCTGAAACTGCTTCTCCTGTTATTGACCGTCCTGAGGAGGAAAAGTTTATAGATGACTCAGGTGTGCTGATGGACGATATGCCTGATATTCCCGAAACAGAGGTAGAGAATACCAATTCAGATAACAGTGATGCAGGGGAAGTTGTTAAAGTAAATCCTACAGCTTCTTCCACCGAAAGCTCAGCTGAGGAAGAGTCTGAAACTGATAAAGCCGATGATGTATCAGGAAATGGTGAAAATAATAAACATTCTTTTACAGGCAGCGGCGGATATGTGTCTGAAAAGGAAACAGATACCGACTCTGACGCAGGTTATGTAAATGAAAAACCTGAGGACGCTGAGTTTGATGATACCGCAGCAGGGGCAGAGTCAGAAGATGATGTTGTAATAGAAGAAGGATTTACAACAACATCAAGAGAAGGATATCCCGAAATGTCTGAGCCTGAAGGAGCAGAAAATATGCCTCCCCTCGGCGAAACAGCCAACGATAAGGTAATGGTAGAAATTACGCCCTATTTCGATTTGAGCAATGTTAAATCGGGTGAAAATCCTGTTGTAAAAAGCGGCGATAAATGCAGCGAGCTTATTTCCGCTGTTGCAATTGCGGCAGCAACAAGTCCTCAGGACGAAAATATTCCGTTCACGTCAGTTTTTCTTATTCAGATTTATGAAAAGGATACTGAACTGCCATACTACAGCATTTACCTTACCGACGAAAAAACAATTGTTATTACACGTCACGATGTTGATGTCCAAAGGAGAAGCACTTGTTTTGTATCCGAAACGGATTATGACAAAATTCTTCGTATTCTGTTCAGCGAATTTGGTAATGAGTCAGAGTATGATTTCTTCCGAAATTATTATCTCAACAATTAATCAGCTTGAATGCTGTTCCCCAAGCAGCATTTAAATAAACTTTCCCAAAGAAAAATTCCTGCCATCATAAAAGATAGCAGGAATTTTTTCGTTGTTATTCTTCTGTTTCGTCAGCAGTACCATCTTTGCTTTGACGTTTGTAGTTGAGAGGACTTACGCCCACATACTTCTTGAATTTGTTGTGGAAGTAATTGATATTGGTGTAACCGACCATTTCGGCAACCTCATAAACTTTATATTCGTCAAGCGAAAGAAGCCGCTTTGCTTCGGTAATTCTTATGCGGTCAAGGTAATTGTTGAAGTTTTCCCCTGTGTACTGATGGAAAACCTTTCCGAGATAAGCACTGTTGTAGCCGAAAATTGTGGCAAGCTGTTCAAGACGAAGCTCACGGTTATAGTTGGAGCAGATATACTGAACAACACGTTCCATTGTACTTTTGGTAGTACGTCCGAAATGAGTGTTTGACAGGTCTGACAAAACTCTTTTGAGGTGCTCAATGATATCAAACAGGCTGGATTTTTCACCGAGACGTGCAATAAACTCATCGTTGAGAAACTGCTCCGTTTTCTTGTCGCCAATGTTTTTCGCAACCCTTGCCTTCAGCTCCATAGCGCCAGTAATGCAGATTACCTTGATACGCTCAGCGGTAAAGGTGTTGCTGCAAAGAGTCTGACGGAGTGTTTCGAGAATAGAGTCCAGCTTACCCAAATCGTTTATTTCAACGTATGCGTAAATCTGTCCGAAAATCTCATCTATTTCGTTTTCGGCCTTGCTTTCGCTACTGAGAGTATCATTTGTAACTACACCGCAGTGCAGATACATAAATCTGTTCTTAAAAAGTGAACCCGCCTCTTGATAGGATTGATTGATTTCATATGGACTTGTAACTGTATCGCCGACTGTTACAAAAATTTTACCGAAATAATCCTTATTAAGCTTCATAAGGAAATCAAGAATGTCCTGTCTTTTCCAGCCCTTGAACAGAACAGCTGTAATTCCGCTAAGGTCAGGGGTGATAACATCAATATTGTCGAAGCCTTCCAGTCTTGATTTTACCGTTTCCAGCATAAGTGACTGCTCGTCAAGGTCCATATCCTCAGAGGAGCTGATTATTGCCGCATCGTAGCAATCATAGTTATACATTTCAAGGGAGCTGTTGTTAATGACATTTTCATCGCCGAGAAGAAGTGCGCGGACAAGCTGGGTGTTGATATACTCGCTGCCCTTCTGCATTGTAACCTCGTCCTTACGTTCCTCGTGGATTTCTTCACGCAGAGCTTTCAGAGCTTCGATAAGCTCGTCTTCGTCAACAGGCTTAAGTATAAAGCCCTTTACACCCAGTGACATAGCTTCTTTTGCATAAGTGAAATCGGAATAGCCTGAAAGGATAAGACATTTTCCATCATAGCCTTCTTTTTTTGCAGCTTCAATCATCTGAATACCAGTTCTGCCAGGCATTTTTACATCAGCAATTACAATATCGGGGCGCAGAGACATAATTTTTGCAAGACCATCGTCGCCGTCCTCGCCCTCGCCTATAACCTCAAGACCAAGCTCGTCCCAGGGAATCATCATCTTTACACCCTGTCGAACGTTTGGTTCATCGTCAACAAGAAGAACCTTTAGCATCTAATCACTCCTTATTTATCTTTGAACTGATTTCCATATATTTTTCAGGAAGTCTCTTCATTACGTTTTCGTCGACTTCTCGTGGAATAGTCAATCTGATTGTGGTACCCTGTCCGAGAACGGTTTCGACACTCATACCGTACTGTTCGCCGTGGTACATTTTTATACGCTTGTTTACGTTTGTAAGACCGATACTCTTACCCGAAGAGGTATCGTTCTTTTCAAGCTTAGCCAGCAGCTCTCTGAGCCTTTCGGAGCTTATGCCGCTGCCGTTGTCCTGAACCTCTATAAGAACATTTTCGCCCTTATAGAAAACTCTGATACTGATTTTTCCGTTTGTCTTTTCGCCTTCAATGCCGTGAACAAAAGCGTTCTCGACGATAGGCTGAATTATCAGCGGCAGAATTTTGTATTGTCTGTCAACCTCGCAGTAGATATTATAAGAAACTCTGTCGCCGAAGCGTGCAGACTGCAATTCAAGATAACTCTTTGTAAATTCAAGCTCAGACTCCAGCGTAACCATACCGTCCTTTACTTCAAGACAGCGCCGCATAAATTTGCCCAGCTTCTTTACAAGGTCAGCAGTTTCCTTATCATTATTTACATACGCTTTCATACGGATAGTTTCCAGCGTATTGTACAAAAAGTGCGGATTAATCTGACTCGCCAGCGCCTTGAATTCCGCCTCAACCTGATTGAGCTTGAAGCTTTCCGACTGGATTTTAGCCTTGTATGCGTCATTGATAAGGTTCTGCATACTGTCAACCATCTTTTTCAGGTCCTCATAAAGGTCAAAGATTTCGTCCGTACCCTTGATGTCTTCGGTCAGCTCAAAGTTACCTGCCGCAACGTTGTGCATCTGGTTTTTAAGAAACTGGATACGGCGTGAGAAAACGCTTGAAAAAAGGTACGCAAGCAGCACTGAAAGCAGAATACAAAGAGCAACATACCATATATATGTAAGAACAACCTTAGTTGTTGTATCACTAAAAAGTGAGGCAGGGCTGATTATACATACTTGAAACGGGTTGCCTGTGTTTTCATAATCGAAATAGGAAACAACCGTATGTCCAAGCTTTCCGAGACGGCTGTTATCTGAAATAATTTTTGAGTCGCTTACACCGAAGTTTGTAAGTCCCTCCATATCAGGAATAATTGTACCCTCAGGATATTCTGCTTCATTGCTGAAAAAAACAAGTCCCTTACCGACGCTGAAAATTGTTCGGTAAGTATTAGGAAGCTCGCTGCAAAGCGAAGTGTATGTATCCGGATTAACAGAAACAACAGCTGTACCCATAAACACACCCAAAGTATTTTTCAAAGGTGTAACAAGGCAAAGTGAATAAATTTCTGTATCCTTATCAAAAATAAGCTGCCATTTCGGCTGACCGTAGATTTCAGCATCTTGATACCAGTATAATTTTTTTATATCGTCAGTAACTTGATGAAAGTTGTCGTGTCCGACAAAACCGCTTTTGTCGATATAATATTTTATTTCATCAATCTGAGGGTAAGCTCTGACTATATCCGAAACAGCGGTAGTCTGCATATAAAAGTTGTAATATTCATCGCTTGTAGAGAAGCCATTATGGAGAAGCGTGTATATTTCATCATTATTTACAGCTCTCTCGCTGATGTTTGATACTGTTACAATAGCGTCCTTCAAACGGATTTTAAGGCTGTCAGCTGAGGAAATAATTTCATTTTCAGCATTGGTTCTTATTGTATCTGCAAGGTTCCACAGCAGAAAAACACCTGCGAGCACAGTCGGAACTATAGCTGCGATACACATAAAAATCAGCTTGTTACGGAATTTTGTATTAAGCAATGCTTGGATAGGATTTATCATACGCTTAAGCCTCCGTACAGAAAAATGTATTCATTTTATTTTAACATATTTTTCTTCCCAGTGTATGAACATTTAGTTAATTGAAACAAGAAAGGGTACCCGAAGGTACCCTTTGAATTATTTTGTATCAAACTGGCTTTCGTGACGCTTGAAGAAGTCAACTCTCGGTTCAAGGAACTTGATATCGTGATTTTCCTCTCCTACGAGAATATTCTTGCTCATAGGGTCAAAGATGTAATCCCAGTTCCACATACTGTCATCAAGCTGCATATAATCCTGAACCATCTTTGTTCCCTCAGGAGCAATAGGGTGGAGAAGAACGGCAGCAGTCTTAATCATATGGAACACATTGATAAGCCACTTTCTACGGAGCTCATTATCATCAGCCTTGTCAGCCTCAGCTTTCGCCTTAGCCATATACTTGCTTGCTTTTCTGATGTAGGAGTCAAGCACGTAAGTAACCTGATGAAACTCAAACTTATACATAAAGCGTTCGTATTCGAGAACAGCCTTTTCAGAGTCAGCAAGGATATTTTCGTCAACCTCGCCAACAGGCATCTTGCCGTCAAGGTACTTCTGCGCATCGTAGAAGCAGGTGCGGACAATTCTGTTGAATACGTTGGAGAGCAGGAATCCCTGTGTTGTAACTGGATCGTCCTCTTCAGGCTTAGCAATCGGATTGAGAGGCTTAGGCTGGAAGCTTACGCTTCTCATGCCAAGACCAAGGGAAAGGAAGTGCATACGGAGCTGTTCAGCTGTGTAGTAGTCAAGCAGCTCAGCAGCCATAGGAGGCTTGATGTTGCCACTGCTGGAAGCCTTCTTGTCAAGGAAAAGAATGTGGTGGTTAGCTACAAGAATAGGCATTTGAAGCTCGCCCTCATCAGGTGTGCAGCTGAGCTTTTCACCCTTCTGGAGAGCCATAAACATTGCCATTTCAGCAACACCATAGAAGTAGATGTTGTCCTGACCGATGAACTGGTAAACCTGTGCGTCCTTGGAGCACCAGAACTTTTTCCATTCCTCACGGTCGCGTCCCACAGACTCAAGATATGTTTCTGTAAATGAAATAGGTGCCCAGAGAGATTCAGGCCATACCCAGATTGTCAGCGGGTCTTCACCCTCAAGAACAGGAGCAGGTGCGCCCCACTCAATGTTACCTGTAAGACGGAAAGGAACGAGGGTTTTACCTGTTCTGAAACGGATACCTGCCGCAGATAGAACTTCGCAGGACTTTTCACGGTCAGTAAGAGTCTTGAACACGATAGTGAAGGAAGTCTTCTTTGGCTCCTCAATAAGCTCGTGAGCTTCAAGCTTATCCTTTACGGACTCGTAGCTTTCCTTGTAGTCGTTCATAATATAGATAACAGGCGGTTCAAGGAACTCGCTGATTGTCTTGTGCACAACAGCACGCACGTTATCCTTCTGACGAATATCTGCCGCATATTCACGGAGAATATCGTAGTGGTCGGTAAGCTTGAAATACCAGTTGTCAACGTTTCTCATAACAGGAGTTTCGCCTGTGAGTGTGCTCTTAGGGTCAATGAGGGCCTGAGGCATATACTGGTGACCGAGGTCACATTCGTCTGCATAGCCCTTTTCGGATTGACAGCCCTGAACAGGACATTTACCAACAACCTGACGGCCGTTGAGGAATGTTCCAACCTTTTCATCGTAGAACTGAGCAGTGGAAATTTTCTGAAGCTGACCGTTTTCGTAAAGCTTTCTGATGAACCAGTCGGAAACCTCATCGTGGATTTCAGCACTTCTGCCAAGACCTGACGCACCAAAAAGGTTGAGGCTGATACCGAAATCATCGAGAGTTTTCTTCTGAGCTTCGTGGTTTTCGGTAACGAAATCCTTGATAGTGCCTGTGTAGCCTTGCTCCTCGGTAAGCTTTCTGTAGCTTTCAGCAATAGGTGAGCCGTAGCAGTCTGTACCCGAAACA
>JAZSHA010000231.1:0-2812 GCA_045533025.1 Oscillospiraceae bacterium | reverse complement strand
ACCGGAAAAAGACAGCTTCTTGATGTAATGCTGAGAAATGCTGAGCATATATACAATTATTTCATTACCGAAGGACACGGTGGTTATCCCGGACACCCCGAAGTGGAACTTGCGCTGATGAAAATGTATCGCTGCACAGGTAACAAGCATTGCCTTGAGCTTGCGGAGTATTTTGTCAATACAAGAGGCGTAGATGCAGATTTTTACCGTAAGGAATTTGAAAAACGCAATTGGACAGTCTGGGGTAATAATGCAAACGACGGTGACTATCAGCAAAGCGGTAAGCCGGTACGTGAACAAACCGACGCAACAGGACACGCTGTTCGTGCGGTTTATCTCTATACGGGTATGGCTGACCTTGCTTCCGAAACGGACGATAAAAGCCTTTTTGATGCTTGCAAAAAGCTATGGAACAGCATCACCCAAAGAAGAATGTATATCACAGGCGGAATTGGTTCTACTGTACACGGCGAAGCTTTCAGCGTTGACTATGACCTTCCCAGTGATACAGCTTATGCAGAAACCTGTGCTTCTATCGGACTTATGTTTTTTGCTTCGAGAATGCTTGAAAACGAAGTGAACAGTGAGTATGCCGATATTATGGAGACAGCTTTCTACAATACCGTTCTTGCAGGTATGCAGCTTGACGGTAAACGCTTTTTCTATGTAAATCCGCTGGAAATTATCCCTGGAATTTCGGGAGTTTCTCCTACCCACAGACACGACCTTACCGAGCGCCCGAAATGGTATGCCTGCGCCTGCTGTCCGCCTAATGTGGCACGTCTTATTTCCTCTTTCGGTCAGTATGCTTACGGTGAAAATGACTCAACAGCGTTCTGCCACTTGTTTGCAGCAGGCTGCGTTGAATTCCGTAACGGAATGAAGCTTACCTGCAAAACGGCTTACCCATACGATTTTACAGTTAAATACAAAATCGAAAAGGGAGGAATGTTGGCTGTTCGTGTTCCGTCGTGGAGCAGAAATTATGCAGTCGAGCTGAACGGTGAAGCTAAAGCTGTTGCAGCAGAAAATGGATATGTGTATCTTTCTGTTGATGACGGTGATACTGTAAAGATTATCCTTGACGATACACCAAGATTTGTTTACGGTTCAACCAAGGTTTCCGAATTAAGCGGAAAAACAGCACTTTGCCGTGGACCATTGGTTTACTGTTTTGAAGGTGCAGACAACGAAAATGACGTATTTTCTGTTTCACTTAAAAGGGGCGGAAAGGTCAGCGTAAACAGCTTTGACAGCACACTTCTCAGCGGCACAGTTCAGCTTACCGCAGAAGCTGTCCGCCGACAGGATTATGATACACTTTATAGTAGCTATGCACCGATTGAAAAAGATTATACAGCCGTTGCAGTACCGTATTATACTTGGGGCAACCGTGGTATAAATCAAATGAGAGTATGGATGAATGAAATAAGATAAAGTAAAAAGTCCTCCGATTTTCGGGGGACTTTTTATCATACATTAACGGGACTTGCTTCAGCTGCGTCACCTTTGGGAAACTTTTTTCTCATAAATGCAAAGCAAACCAAGTGTGCAAGGAATGTAATTATCCACGAAACAGGGTAGGACATAAACAGCATAAATTCCGTGTGAAATTGTGGCAGCTGGAAACCTGTGAAAATCCACAGTAAACGAATACCGCAAGCACCAAGCAGAGAAACAATCGTAGGTGTAACTGCATAGCCCATACCACGTATTGAACCAACAATACAGTCCATAAGCCCGCAGGTAAAATACAGACAGCATACAAGACTCATTCTCGTCAATCCCGATTCAATAACCTCGGGACGGCTGTCATAAATTGAAATCAGCTGTTCACCGAATATGTACGCAAGATTACCCAATACAAGCCCCGCAACAGCTCCGCAGGTGCAGGCGATAACCGCAATTCGGTTTATACGGCTGTACTTTTTCGCACCAACATTCTGACTCGTAAAGGTAAGTGCGCCCTGTGAAAAAGCGTTCATAGAAACCCATACAAAACCCTCAATGCTTGCCGCTGCCGCACTTCCCGCCATTGTAATCGGACCAAAGCTGTTGATGGAGGACTGAATTACAACGTTTGACAGCGAGAAAACAACACCCTGAAATCCCGCAGGAATACCGATTTTCAGCAGCTTTGAAGCAATGTTTCTGTCAAGCTTGAGCTGTTTGAACTGAAACTGAAAAGCGTCCGTCTCGTTTATCAGGCAGCGGAGAATAAGCGCCGCAGAAATGCACTGTGAAATAACCGTTGCCAGTGCAACACCAGCAACGTCCATCTTGAAGAAAATTACAAAAATCAGGTTCAGCACTACGTTTACTACGCCTGAAAATGCAAGAAAATAAAGCGGACGCTTTGTGTCACCCTTTGAACGAAGAATTGAACTTCCGAAATTGTAAATCATCATTGCAATCATACCCACGAAATAAATCCGCAGATAAAGTGTGGAAAGCTCAATGACTTCGGGCGGATTTTTCATTAACAGCAACAGCTTGTCAGCGAAAATAATTCCGATAACCGTCAGGAGCAAACCACTGAACATAGCAAGAAAAATCGAGGTGTGAACAGTTTTGCTGACCTTTTCGTTGTTTCCCGAACCCATATAACGGGACGTCAGCACGTTCGCACCCGTTGAAAGTCCCAGAAAAAGATTTGTCATAAGGTTAACCAGCGACGAGGTCGAGCCAACCGCCGCAAGTGAGTTTTCGCTTGCAAAGTTGCCCACAACAATGATATCAGCCGCATTGAACAACAGCTGTAAAACGCTGGAAAGCATAAAGTCGGAGGCCAAGCGGTCTTAGGAAGACAACA
>JAZSHA010000015.1:0-3273 GCA_045533025.1 Oscillospiraceae bacterium | reverse complement strand
GGCTCGTTTACCGAAACAAAATTCATTATTCCTTGTCCTCGTTTTCGTCAGCCTTTTTCTTCTTGCCAAAGGAAATTTCCTTGAACAGGAAACCGAACTTGCCGTTCTTCAAGTCCTTCTTTTCGGCAAGCTTTTCAGCTTCGTCAGCTATTTCTTCATTGCCTTTCTCGGACTCATCATCGCCGTCAAGCTTATCCTTTATATCGTCAACAATATCCTCAAACTTGTCCTCGATTTTATCGCCGATTTCTTCAAATTTATCCTCTACTTTGTCGGCAGCGTCCTCAATCTTGTCACCAATATCCTCGAAGAATTCCTCTGCCTTTTCAAGCACGGACTCATCCTCTTTTTCTTCTTCCATATCATCAAGACGCTCGTAGTTGTAATCGAAATCTGTCTCTGTTTCAAAGAGTGCGTCTGCAAAATCCTTTGCACAGAAATCCTGCAAATCGTCAAGCTTTTCGCCCACGCCAACAAGCTTAACAGGTATACCAAGTTCACGGTGAATTGAAATGATGATACCGCCCTTTGCTGTGCCGTCAAGCTTTGTAAGAACGATACCTGTAATCTCAGCAACCTCGCTGAAAAGCTTAGCCTGATTTACGGCATTCTGACCTGTTGTAGAGTCGAGAACAAGCAATGTTTCAAGCACACAGCCCTCTGCCTGCTGATGAACGATACGACTGATTTTTCGTAACTCGTCCATAAGATTTTTCTTGTTGTGAAGACGTCCTGCCGTGTCGCAGATAAGAATATCCGTACCACGTGCCTTTGCCGCTGTTACTGCGTCGAAAACTACGGAAGCAGGGTCGGAGCCTTCTGCGTGCTTTACGATATCAACACCTGCACGTTCTGTCCACACTTCAAGCTGCTCGATTGCAGCCGCACGGAATGTATCGGCAGCTGCAACGAGCACCTTCTTGCCCTCGTTCTTGTAGCGTGCCGCAAGCTTTCCGATTGTGGTTGTCTTGCCTGCGCCGTTTACGCCAATAATGAGGATAACCGTAGGGGTTGTGGAGGTATCAATTTTCTTGTCCTCGCCAAGCATTTCGGCAATGATTTCTTTTAATTCGTCCTTGATAAGAGCAGGGTCGGTGATACCCTTTTCCTTTACCTTTTTACGAAGCTCACCGCAGATATCGAGGGAGGTTTCCACGCCGATATCGCAGGTTATGAGAAGTTCCTCAAGCTCCTCGAAAAACTCCTCGTCAATTTTTGTAAATGAGTTCATCAGCGTTTCAAGCTTGCCCATCATAGAATCCTTGGTCTTTTTCAGACCTGCGGCAATTTTGCTGAAAATATTCATTGTCGGTTCCTCCTTGTTTATGTTATGTATTTCTTAATATCGTGCTGCTCGATAACCCGTTTTCCAATAAGAGTTATTGCTTTTTCAGGACAGACATTTACGCATCGGTAACACATCGTACAGAGATTTTTCGGGACAGCTTTTCTGCTTATAACATCGATATTCTTCATAGGGCATACATTCGTACACTTTCCGCAACCGATACAATCCTCAGGTTTAATTTTAAGTTTATCAGTATAACTTTTAGTCTTGTTCATAAAATACAAACGCTGTCCTAAAAAGCCTGCCATACGATACCCAAAGTTCAAGCCTTCACGAGTTGGCTTTCCCGATTTATATTTCTGAGCAGAAATTGTAATTTTCTTCTTTGCTTTTTTAACTATTGCACGATTTTTTTCGTATGTCCTTTTCAGAACCTTTACATCAGCGATACAATCAGGCATTTCAATATGCAGACCACCTGTAATTTCAGCACCGTATTTTTCAAATAATCGTGCTGCAACACCTGCACCGTCACCACTGAAAAGAGCCATAGTTGCAATTACGAATATCTTTTTCCCATTCCACAAATCAGAATTGGTGCTTATAAAATCGCTGACATATTTCGGCAGGTTGCTATAATAAACGGGGTAACCGAAAATTATTTCATCATTGTTTGCAATACCTTCAATTGCTTTACTGTCCTCGATTGAATATGCTATAGCAGAAGGGCTCACTGAACCAAGAAAATATTCTGTACAGAATTTTGTGTTTCCTGTTCCGCTGAAATATATTCCAATCATTTGGATTCCTCCGAAGCAAGAATAATTTTGCTGAAAATTTTCATAATAATTTCTGTTTTTGCATATAAAGGTTATCTCTCATACATCGAAAGCTGTGAAATAAGCATATCAAGATTCTCTCTCTGATTCGGGAGTCCGTTTCCCACAATACGGGGCGAAATCAGCAAATTTACCTTTGACTTTCCCATAGCTGAAAGAAAATTCATTCTGATTGAGTATTGTCCAAAAAGTGTTTTGCGTATTTTAAGTGAATCAAGTGTATCAAGCATAAAGCTGTGTTTAGTGCAGTTACCATTGTACACTGCCAACCCTATATATTTCGCCACAAGAAATCTGCCTTGGTTGGTTACTGCAACGAAACCATAATCAGAATATCTGCCGTTCGGATATACACAATAAACCGCTGAAAGACAACCTTCACCCATTCCAAGCATGGAATTGAAAACGCTGTCCATTGTGTCCTGATTCATTTTTACTCTGAACAAATGACATCACTCCTGACTTAAATTTATGTCACATGGATACTTTTCTTCTATAAATCAATTCGCCTCAAAATCAACATCAGCAGGCGGCTGGTCAAGACGAAGCACCTTTGAGATACCCTTTTCCTGCATTGTTACGCCGTACATAACGTCAGCCTCGTCCATTGTTCCTCGGCGGTGTGTAACGAGGATAAACTGCGTTGTATCGGTAAAGTTGCGCAAATATTGTGCGTACTTTGAAACGTTGATATCGTCAAGCGCCGCCTCGATTTCGTCAAGGATACAGAATGGTGCAGGCTTGATTTTGAGAATTGCAAAATAAATCGCAATTGCAACAAACGCCTGCTCGCCGCCCGAAAGAAGCGACAGATTCTTGATAACCTTGCCCGGAGGTGCAACGTTGATTTCGATACCCGATTCAAGCACGTCATCGGGGTCGGTGAGTGCAAGCTCAGCCTTACCGCCGCCGAAAAGCTCCACAAATATCTGCTTAAAGTTTTCGTTAATCTGATTGAAGCTTTCGCTGAACTGACGGCGCATATTGTCGGTCAACTCGTCAATAAGCTTTTCAAGCTCACGCTTTGAGGTTTCGACGTCGTCAAGCTGTTCCTTCATAAAGTTGTAACGCTCGGAAACCTCCTTGTACTCCTCAATTGCCGCAACGTTTACACTGCCGAGACTACGGATTTTCTGTTTGATTTCG
>JAZSHA010000120.1:0-4753 GCA_045533025.1 Oscillospiraceae bacterium | reverse complement strand
GTTAGTATTTTTTCTCTTACTCCTTGCGGGTACATCTTCATACCTTTCTTTCCTGACATAACAAAACCTCCCATGGTAGTATTCTAATTCTACCATAGGAGGTGCTTTTTTTCTATTGTCCGTTTTTACTGGACTTGTTCAAAATCATAGGAGCTTTTTTCAATCAACCCAAACGGTTTCTGTTTCATGACGCTTAGGTCTTCCCATAAGATTACTTAAAGCTGACTTTACTTTAAGACCATTGAACAGAACGTTATTGCACTGTTCTGTGATAGGCATATCTATGCCAACTTTTTGTGCAAGAGCATAAGCTGTTTTTGTACAGATATATCCTTCAACTGTACCTACACGTTCAACTGCTTCTGCAGGTGCAATACCCTGACCGATAAGAATTCCTGCACGTCTGTTACGGCTGTGCATACTGGTACAGGTTACGATAAGGTCACCTATTCCTGTAAGTCCTGCAAAGGTTTCGTCCTTTGCGCCGAGTGCTACACCAAGGCGTGCAATTTCTGTTATGCCGCGTGTCATAAGAGCTGCCTTTGTATTGTCACCGAGTCCCATACCGTCACATATACCTGCACAGAGAGCAATAATATTCTTAAATGACCCGCCAAGTTCACAACCTACCACGTCATCATTGATATAGATACGGAAAGTATTGTTGGACATTATACTTTGGATATAATCGGCATACTGCATATCCTTTGAGGTTACAACAACGGTTGTAGGAATACCAAGAGCAACCTCTTCGGCGTGTGAAGGCCCTGTAAGAACAACTATCGGGTTATTCGGCAATTCTTCTTCAAGAACCTCGCTCATTCTTTTAAGTGTATCCTCTTCAAGACCCTTGCTTGTATTTACAATTACTGTTTCTTTAGGAAGATAAGCAGAAATCTGCTTTGCAACAGAACGCACAAATTTTGTTGGTACACCGAAAATAACAATATCTGTATTGCAAGCTGAGCTTATATCATCGGTAAGAGTAATTTCTTCGCTGATTTTTATTCCCGGAAGCTTCTGTTTATTTTCTCCGTCACGACGGATATCGTCAATTTCCTGCTTGAATGCTGACCAAACAGTTACGTCATGTCCAAAATTATTGAGCATTACGGCAAGTGCAAGACCAAATCCGCCCATACCTAAAATAGTAAACTTAGCCATTATTCTTCTCCTTTTTCTTACCGAATTTATTTTCTGTACCATTTCTGAGACGCTTAATGTTTTCACGGTGCATGTAAATGAGAAGTATACCTGTTACTGCAACAAGGCAGGTGTGAACAATACAAAGGTTAATCGGAACATCTTCCACAAAATAGTGAAGGATAAAGGTAAGGATTGGGTAAAAAACTGCTGCGGAGATTGAACCGACAGAAACATAACGTGTAATAAGAGTAATAATCAAGAAAAATGGAATAATTATCGCAAATGTAAGGGGGTCAATAACGATAAGGATTGATGATGAAACAAGCACACCCTTACCGCCCTTAAATCCGTAATAAATTGGGAAAATGTGTCCGATAATTGCAGCGATACCTGATATGTATCCTATTGTCTGCAAATCAAAATTATCGGCACCCACAATAAGAGTAAACACAAGTCGGCTTATTAATACAGCTATAATACCCTTGGCAAGGTCGCCTATGAGTGTTATAAGTGCAGGAATTTTACCGTAACAACGAAGTGTATTGGTAAGACCTGCATTTTTGCTTCCGTGTTCACGGATATCCTCGTGCTTTAAAAGGCGTACAGTTATAATGGAAGAGTTACAGCTTCCCAGCAGATATGAAATAATTACAGAAATCAAACCTGCAATAATCAGTTTCAACATATTTATTTCCCCTTATTTATCATCATTTTTACCGCGTTCACGGATAATAAAGCGCACAGGAGTACCCTCAAGTCCGAATGTCTGACGAATCTGATTTTCCAGATAACGCTGATATGAAAAATGGAACAAATCTGCACGATTGACAAAAACTACAAACGTTGGAGGTTTTGTGGAAGGCTGGGTCATATAATAAATTTTCAGACGCTTGCCCTTGTCAGATGGCGGCTGGACACGGGTTGTTGCGTAAGAAAGAACATCATTGAGCATACCTGTGGAAACACGCATACTATTTTGACGATTTACATTATTAATCATGTCAAAGAGCTTTTCAACACGCTGTCCTGTCTTTGCAGAAATAAAAATAAACGGAACATATGACATAAAGCTGAAATCTTCCTTCAGCTTATTTTTAAATTCGTCCATTGTATTGGTTGTTTTTTCGATTGCGTCCCACTTATTAATTGCAACAATACAAGCTTTTCCCTGTTCGTGAGCATAGCCTGCAACCTTAGAGTCCTGCTCAGTAAAGCCAACAGAGGCGTCAATGAGGATTACGCAAACATCAGAACGGTCAACTGCCATATAAGCACGAAGAACGCTGTAGTGTTCAATTTTTTCAAGTACCTTTGATTTGCGACGGATGCCTGCGGTGTCTATAAACACATATTTACCGTGTTCATTTTCAATAATTGTATCAGTAGCGTCTCTTGTTGTACCTGCAATATCGGAAACGATAACACGTTCCTCCCCTGCGATGCGGTTAATAAGGGAAGATTTACCTACGTTAGGCTTACCGATAACAGCTACCTTAATGTATTCATCATCGTATTCTTCCTCATCATTCTCAGGGAAATACTTGAAAATTTCATCGAGCATATCACCTGAACCGTGACCGTGGGCTGCTGAAATAGCGATAGGGTCACCGAGACCGAGGCTGTAAAACTCATAAAATTCAGCAGGCGGTTCACCTATAGAGTCACATTTATTTACGCAGAGAACGATAGGCTTACCGCTTTTTCTGAGCATTCTTCCTACGTCATAATCGTCTGCTGTTACACCTGTTTTCATATCTGTAATAAACACAATTACATCTGCACGCTGAATAGCAAGTTCAGCCTGTCTTCTCATCTGAGAAAGAATAATATCATCACTCTGAGGTTCGATACCGCCTGTATCGACAACCATAAACTTTCTGTTTCTCCACTCACATTCCGAATAAATACGGTCACGGGTTACGCCCGGAGTATCTTCTACGATTGAAAGTCTCTTACCAACAAGCTTGTTGAAAAGCGTAGATTTACCTACATTAGGTCTTCCGACAACTGCAACAACCGGTAAAGCCATATTATCATCTCCTAAATTAATTTCCTGTTATAGCATCAAAAAGCGAATAGCCATCGCTGTCTATCACTTTAATTTTTATGTTAAGCGCCTGTTCCACATCTGATATTGTGTAATCATCAAGGAACAAGTCGCTGCCCTTCTTTATCATACTTGAAGAAAGCAGCAGTACATCTCCCAAGGGCTTGTCTTTAAGCTGGGCAATTAAGTCCTGTCCTGTAATAAGGCCTGTAACAGTAATTGTTTCGCCAAAATAATCATTTTTGATTTTGTAAGGTTTACAATTTATATTATGCCACTTTTCTTCAGTTTTTGCAACAAGTTCGGCAATATATTTATATGCAAGTGCTCCTGTAGCTATAGATGTACTGCAAGGCTTAATGTCTCCGTCTTCAGTATTATCAAAAGCACTGTTGAATTCTTCGATAAATGAGCGCATCATACCCACGCCGTTTTCAAATTGACAGTAATCCTCGTATTCTTCTTCGGCAGGAAACTCTCTTTCAGCTGTAATATAAAATTCGTCAGCAGGAAAGACAAGTCTTGTTCCGTATTCATTGAGGAAACGCTGCTGAAATTTTTCAATTAATTCAAGTGTTTCGATTGCACCCTGTTTATCAAAAAGCTTCAGTGGATAAAGACCGTCTCTATACTTTGTCAAGCCGACAGGTACAACTGCAACACTTTGAATATTTGGCATAAGATTTCCCAAATCAGTTAGGGTGCGTTCAAGTTCTTTTCCATCATTTACTCCTGGACACAAAACAATCTGACAGTTCATTGATATACCTGCATCGGCAAACTGTTTCAGATAATCAAGCTTCTCCCCTGCAAAACGATTATTCATCATCATACAGCGAAGCTCAGGATTGGTTGTATGAACTGACACATTTATGCTAAGTTTCATTTTTATAATTCTGTCGATATCCTTTTGGCTGAGATTTGTCAGAGTAACATAGTTTCCCTGCAAAAAGGACAACCGTGCATCATCATCTTTAAAATAAAGCGTTTCACGCATATTGGGCGGCATCTGGTCAATAAAGCAGAATATACATTTATTTTGACAACTTTGCTTTTTATCCATAAGGAATGTTTCAAATTCCAGTCCCAAATCATCATACTCACTTTTGGTAACAGAAAAAATGTTTTTTACTCCATTACGTTCGATAGCCAAATCAGTATGAATTTCAGCCGAATAATACATATAATCAAGCACATCTGCAATTTCATTTCCATTTACAGAAACAAGTATGTCACCAGATTTTATATCAAATTTACTGACAGGTGAATTTTTTATGATTGATTTGATTTCAACCGCCATATTCAGCTTCCTTTCAACTGATTTTAAAAAAAATAGAGGAAGATTTCTCCTCCTCTATCCCTTTGAAGCAAGATTAAGCTTCCTTCTTAATAACTTCAACACCCTTATAGAATCCGCAATTCTTGCAAACCTTGTGAGGAGCAGTCAGCGCTCCGCAGTTTGTGCATCTTGAGAACGCAGGTGTATCCAGCTTCCAAACAGCTGAACGTCTCTTATCACGTCTAGCCTTTGATACCTTTCTCTTTGGTACTGCCATTATT
>JAZSHA010000193.1:0-7683 GCA_045533025.1 Oscillospiraceae bacterium | reverse complement strand
TATAATTTGCTCATTTTAACATAATAAAATTATACCTCTAATTGTGAAAAATGTCAATTAAAATTTATACTAAGAACCAATCAAAAACTGTACAAAAAATCGAGCATAATCCTGCGTATTTGATTATGTGAAGATTTTTTGTCTACAGTTTTATTGGTTGTTAGTATTAGTTACAGCAACTATTGGTTGCAGCAAAAAATATAACCTGTGAAGAAGTTACTCCACAGGTCATTTATCAAAAATTTATTACGTCAATAAAAGTGATGCCCATACAGTTATCAATGCGTCATATACACCGTGTGCAATTATCAATGACAACACCGAACAATTCTTGATTTTCAGTTTGCAAATACAGAAAACAACGCCAATAAATGCGGTTGTGAATATCTGAAATATGTTGCCGCCGAATATATGAAACAGTCCGAAAAGGAGTGATGAAGCGAGAATTGCTACCCACTCTTTCTGAGCAATGTTCTTTATTTTGCTGTAAATCAACCCACGGAATACAAATTCCTCGGTAAGACCAACTGCAACTATACAATAGAAAAACTCGTAGATAAACTGCCACAGGTATTTGTAATGCTTTCCCGTGTCAAAATTCTCTCCGAAGCCTAAAAGGTGTGGAATTAGCGTAAGCATGACAGACATTGCCAAACCAATCAATATGCCGACAATAATCTGCATACCGATTTTGTCCTTGACAAAGCCGTAATCGGACAGCTTATCATCGCAAACAAGCATTGCAATTACAGGAATTAAAGCCGCCAGCCAGTAAACTGCTATCATACTGACCATTCTGCCTGCCAAGGGTAATGACATCATCACATACTGATTGAATGCTATAACGCCATACAAACCAAGCATACTGCCAAGAAAGCTTACAGTAAGACATATCCACTCTTTTTTCTTACTCATTATTCTTCAACTTCCTTTTCTTCGTCCTGTTCAGCAGCTTCCACGTTCATATACTTTGCTTTTAGAAGCTTTTTCAGCGTGTCCTTGCCTGTGATTTCCTCAAAGGCGGCAATGACACCGTTCTTCACCGCACCCTTGATTATCCAGTATGACACGATAAGCAGGATAATTGCTGTGCCGCCGCTTATGCCCAACTCTTTCAGCAATTCCATAGCTTTTCTCCTTTAATTAGCGTTTGCAGCTGTTACTGCTGCGGAAGAAGCAATTACCGCACACATTGCTGCTTGCTGTGCCGCAACCATTGCGAGGGTTGTTGCAACAGCCGCTGTGCTTGAAGCTGTACTGCCACCTGTATAATCTGCTGAAACGAGCATTACAGCGTGCATAAGACGTGTGCCCTTGTCAATGCTGAACACACCGTAGCCCTTCTGTGTTTCAAGGAACTTATCAACCTCAAGGATATCGTCAACCGCTTCGCTCAAATCGAACTCGTTAAGTGAGAATGCGGCAAGTGCGGCAACTTCGTAATATTTGCTGTACTTTCTGCCAGCATTTTTGAGGCTATCCCAGAGAAATTCAACTCGCTTGCATTTTGCATCAGCGTTGCCGTCTGTAAGGGAGAGAATATGTGAAACAGACTGAACAGCGTTGCTTTCAAATTTTCTGTTTAGGTTTGTGTAAACCCTTTCCATATTCTCTATAAGTTGTTCATCGGACTTTTCAGAGAATGCAAGAAGTGTTGCAAAAACGCTGTCCTCGCTGCCTGTCAGGAATGGGTGTTTCTTTCTCATCATATCATAGATACGCATACTTCTTGCACTAATTTCCTCAGCCCTGTCAAGGTCAATCATATCTGTAAGCACGAGGGAAACGTAAGCAAGATATTCGCTGCCGAAGAAGAAATTTTTCATCACATCATAAATCTGCTTTGCTTTTTCCAGCTTTTCATCAGGATTTTCCGATGCTGCAAGATATGTTATAACGGGAAGCTTTACGTTACCGCGAAAGCTGGAGAAAATGCCTGTCTTGTCATTCACAAGCTTTTTGCATTCTGCCATTTTTACAGAATCAGCGGCTATTCCCTTTGCTGCAAGACTTGCCGCACAGACATGAATAATGTAGCCGTTATCCCACATAAAGTCATTCTTTATTGTATCTCTTGAAGCAATGAAGCTTTCGCAGATTGCATTGAGTGATGGTTTCATAGTTATTCTCCTTTCAGAAGTTCAAGTGCCTTTGTCATACATTCGTCACCATCAGCTATAATGTCAGGGATAATTCCGTTTCCGTCAAAGGTTTCGCCCTTGCTGTTGCCCATAAGTGAGGAAACCATTGCAAAGGAATAACCGTCAGAAAAATCGTCAAAAACGAAGGAATAATATTTGCCATAGGTTTGTTTTCCCACGACACTCACCTTGTCGGGAAAATCGCTTTTTATATTGAAAATCATTACCTCAGCGGAACTTGCAGTTTTTTCGTCACAGAGAAAAACAAGCTTATCAAAGTCGATTATCTTGTCACCGATACATTTTCCCTCGGTAATTTTGCCTGCAATATCCGTGTATACCACAGTGCCGTCCTCGTGGAAAAGTCCGAGGACTTCCACAAGCTCATCTGTGTGTCCGCCTGCATTTCCACGCAGGTCGATGATGAATTTTCGGTTTATTTCAAGAATTTCCTTATACTTGATTAAGTCACGCCAAGTTTTGCCGATTACAAAATCGTTGATTTTCACAGTGCAGATACCGTCCTCAACTGTAACTGTTGCGGGACGGTATTCGCTGAGCTGCTCCGTAACTTCTTTTGTTCTGTCTATGCCGAAAATGGTGTTATATTTTGCAATTTCATCAGGCTCGTGCTCGTTGATGTCATCAAGGATAAGCTTATAAACGTAGTTGTCAAAGTTAGCCTCGGCGTTGTCGCCGTAGATATCGCCGAGGGTGTCCTGCATTGCAAGCTTCAAATGCTCATGCGAGTAGTAATACTTGTAGAGGTAGTCTTCAAACTGTTCAACACGGTCTTTTGAGGTGACGATGTGCCTGATACAGATTGCAAGTGCAGCAGCGAGAATGAATATTATTATCAGACTTGCGGTGCTGCTTTTTGACTTTTCCTTTTTCGGCATTGTAAGTACTCCTTTTTATTATTCGTATCTGAGTGCTTCAATCGGGTCAAGCTTTGCTGCACGGTTTGCAGGATAGAAGCCGAAGAACACGCCGATTGCCATTGAGAATGTTACAGCAAGAAGGATTGCTCCGATAGACGGTGTTGCTGTTGCATCCATAAGCAGACCAACAAGGTTACCGAGGAGAATACCTGACACGATACCGATTGCACCGCCGATAAGGCAGATGATTACCGACTCAATGATGAACTGTGTACGGATTGCGGAGTTAGGTGCGCCAAGTGCCTTTCTTACGCCGATTTCACGAGTACGCTCTGTTACAGAAACCAGCATAATATTCATTACGCCGATACCGCCTACCACGAGGGAAATACCTGCAATTACGGAAATTACCATAGAAACAAGTCCGAGGATTTCGCCCATCATTTCCATCTGCTGTTCAGCCGTTGCGTAGTAAACTTCGATACTGTCATTGTTGCGGTAGAAGCGGTTGTTCATATAGTCCTTTACATCTTCGGCAAACTCTGTTGCGTTTACTCCGTCCTTGATATTAACATAGAAATAGAAGAACAACGGGTCGCTGTCGCCCTGAATTTCTGCCATTGTTGTGTAAGGAATATAAACTTCGTTATTCCAGTCCTCACCCATCATATTTACCATTGCGCTCATCATACCTGTAAGCTGGTATTCATAAATACCTACAACAGTAAAATCATAACTCTGGTTATTCATATCTATGCTTAATGTCTGTCCGATTGCGTTGTCAATACTTCCGTAAAGCTTGATAGCCTGCTTGTCACTGATTACGCAGACTTTACCGTGCTTTGAAACGTCCTTATCGGAGATGTATCTTCCCTTGATTACACCTGTCATACTCTGTTTAAGATAACCAGGGCTGATTGAATATACCACAAGGTCAAGGTTTTCACGCTTGAATCTTGTTGTTGCACTGTCCGTGCCGTAAATAAGTGACAGCGCATCAACGTCGTCAGAAAAACGCTCGGCAACATTGTAAATCATATCCTCTGTAATAAGGTCATCTCTTGTGTAGTAATCTCTTACAGCGTCAGGCTTCATTGTAATCTGAAAGCCTACAAGATTTGCGCCGCCCTGTGAGTCAAAGATGTCATTTACGCTGTTTTCCATAATGCTGCCCATTGTATTAATCATAATTACGGAGCTGATACCGATGATGATACCCAGCATAGTCAGCAAGGCACGCATTTTATTTGCTTTAAGCGAAGCAAAGGCAAGCTTTACATTTTCAAAGAAATTCATTCTGCTGCCTCCTTTGCTTCTTCTGGTTTACTTTTCAGAACGTCACTTACGATATTTCCGTCGGAAAGTGTGATAATTCTGTCAGTTTCTTCAGCCAGCTCAGGGTTATGTGTGATAAGCACGATTGTCTTGCCCTGCTCCTTGTGAAGCTTGTGGAAAAGGTCCATTACAAGACGTCCTGTTTTTGAGTCGAGAGCACCTGTAGGCTCATCGGCAAGGATTATTGCAGGGTCATTTGCCATAGCACGTGCAATTGCAATCCTCTGCTTCTGACCGCCCGAAAGCTCGTTAGGCATATGCTTTTCACGGTCAGACATTTCAACTATTTCAAGCAGCTCCTTTGCACGCTTTGTTCTTTCCTTTGCAGGTACGCCTGCGTAAAGCATAGGAAGCTCAACGTTTTTCAGCGCAGAGGTTCTTGCAATAAGATTAAAGGTCTGGAATACAAATCCGATTTTCTTGTTTCTGATGCCTGAAAGGTCAGCGTCCTCCAGTTTGGAAACGTCAATTCCATCAAGGATATACTGTCCGCCAGTCTGTCTGTCAAGTGCACCGACAATGTTCATAAGTGTAGATTTACCCGAACCAGAAGCACCGACAATTGACACGAACTGCCCCTCAGGAACAACTATATCAAGTCCGTGAAGAATTTCAAGCTCGTTGGGTGTGCCAACATAGAAGCTCTTGACAATTCCTCTCATATCAATTATTGGTCTGCTCATTCTGCCACCTCAGACTCTGTTTCGTTTTCATTGATTACAACCATATCGCCGTCGGAAAGCATTGTTGTATTGGTAAGTACATACATACCTGCGGAAATTTCACTTGAAATAATTTCAATTTCATAATCTGTTTCAAGACCGATTTCAACAGTCACAAGCTTAGCGTGGTAAACACCGTTTTCGTCCTTGACAGCAACATAAACAGCGTCATCACCGTTTTCGTCGGTTGTAAGTGCGTCATATGTAACTGTAAGTGCATTCTCACGCTTGTCGCTGATAATAGCAAGCTTTGCGCTCATACCAACAAGGATTTTACCGTCCTCACCGTCGATATTCGCTTCAATTGCATAAGTTGTTCCGCTGCTGCCCGGAATACCTGTCGGAGCAACACTTGAAACCTTGCCTTCGTACTCAACACCTGCAACAGCGTCACACTTTACGGAAGCCTGCATACCCTCTGCAACATAAGGAATATCATACTCACCCACACTTGCAGAAACCTTAAGATTTGAAAGGTCCTCAACAACAAACATTACACCGTTTGCAATCAAACCTTCTTCTGCATTGACAGCTGTTACAATTCCGTCACAAGGAGCTGTCACAACAGCATATTCAAGGTCTTTCTTGAGATTTTCAAGGATAATAACCTGTGGGTCGTTAAGACCTGAAATTGTCCTCTGCTGTTCAGCAGCCTTCTTGAGAGAAGCAAGGTCGCTTTCAGCCTGCTTTACAGCAAGCTCATAGTTTTTCTTAGCCTCATCAAGTGCCTTTTCGGCATCCTTAACAGCATCATTGTAATCGCCTTCGGCAGTTGTGTTTGTACGTTCAGTTTTGTCCTGAGCCTTCTCAGCGTTTTCATATGCTGTCTTTGCGTTATTCATCGCCGTTTCAGCTGCATCAGCAACATCTTCCAAGCCCTCATAAGCATCATCATACTGCATTTTCAGGGACTTAATCTGCTCTTTGAGGCTTTCCTTATCATATTTAGCCTGCATCTCCGCAAGCTCGGCCTTTGCAGCAGCAAGCTCCTCGGAAATCACTTCAATATCTCCCTTAGTATACAATTCAGGGATTGATTCCAATCGACCTGAATCTACTTTTGCGTTGTTGTATCTTACTTCTGCATCATAAAGCTCTGATAGCTTACCTCTTTCAACCTCATCAAGACGTTCTTCAAGCTCGTTAAGCTCATCATATATTTTTTTAACCGCCAATGGGTGATTTTCCGGTTTTAATTCATCGACAGCCTCTTCATAAGCCTTAACAGCCTTGTCATACGCGTCCTTAGCGGATTGCACTTGATTATCAGCATTTTCAACAGCCTCAGGCAGGTCAAATTTCACTCCATCTGCAGCCTTGCGCTTTGCTGTATCCAAAGCCTTTTCGGCCTGCTCAACAGCCTTTTGTGCTGACATTACAGATACATTCTCACCGTTTTCAAAAGCAGTGAGTGCATCGTTATATTTTTCCTCAGCTGTAGAAAGGCTGTATTCTTCATTTATACCGCTGTTGTCAACAGTAGTCTGCTGCTGAAGAATTTGCTGCTGAAGGTCTTCAGTGCTGATAGTACAAAGCACGTCACCCTTCTTTACAGCGTCGCCAATCGAAACATTTACCTTTTCTACTGCATAATTCAGCTTCGAATACACCTTCTTAACCTCAGCGCTTTCAATTGTACCGCTGACGGAAATTTTATTCTCAATTGTCTTTTCCTGAATTTTAATAGTATCGGCATACGCTACTGTTGAAGCGGAACTGCCCAGCGCCGCAATTGCAGCACCTATTACTGCGATACCTGCGATAATAGAAACAGGAATTATAATCTTTTTTGCTTTCATAGTCAAAGTCCTTTCCAATGTTTGATTTATAGTATACATAATATAATATCATACAAGACTCATTATGTCAAGTATCTTTGCTCACTGTATTAAGCAACTAACACAAGTATACATCTTGTAACAAAAAAAGTCAATTATTATAATTACACAAATATGCCTATACACTACGAAACTTTTATAGTGCTGTTGCACACAAAAAGCGGTGCAGAAACTCTGCACCGCTTTAACTTATGCTTCCCAGCTATTTAGATAAGCTTCCTGCACGTCAGTAAGCTTATCAATTTCCATTCCCCAGAAACGAATTTTTCTTTCAGCAACCTCATTGTCAATATACTTAGGCACATCAATAACCTTTTCGGTAAAAGTACCCTTATTCTTTACAAGGTGAAGTGCGGAAAGCGCCTGAATTGCGAAAGACATATCCATAATTTCAGCAGGGTGTCCGTCACCTGCTGCAAGGTTTACAAGTCTGCCCTCGGCAATAACATAAATCCACTTGCCGTTTTCAAGCTTATAGCCCTGAATGTTGTTTCGTGCTGTCTTTGTTTCAACAGCAATCTTCTTGAGAGTTGCAACGTCAACCACGACATCGAAGTGACCTGCATTACAGCAGATTGCGCCGTCTTTCATAACCTTGAAGCTTTCCTCGGTAATTACGTCACGGCAGCCTGTTACTGTAACAAAGAAGTCACCCACCTTTGCAGCTTCTTCCATCTTCATTACCTTAAATCCGTCCATTACAGCTTCCATTGCCTTGATAGGATCTATTTCTGTAACGATAACCTCTGCGCCAAGACCCTTTGCT
>JAZSHA010000082.1:0-5289 GCA_045533025.1 Oscillospiraceae bacterium | reverse complement strand
CTGCACAGTCTATCGGTGAGCCTGGTACACAGCTTACAATGAGAACTTTCCATACCGGTGGTATTGCTTCCGCAGAAGACATCACACAGGGTCTTCCTAGAGTTGAAGAACTCTTTGAAAGCCGCCGTCCTAAGAATGCGTCCATTATCGCACGCATCAGCGGTACGGTTCGTATGGAAGAAATCAAGAAAATCAGAAATGTCATCATCACAAATGCTGAAACAGGTGCAGAAGAATACTATCCTGTACCATACGGCTTCAAGATTAAGGTTCACGAGGGTGATGTGGTTGAAGCAGGTGCACCGCTTACAGAAGGTGCTATCAACCCAGGCGATATCCTCGCAGTAAATGGTCAGCAGGCTGTTCAGAACTATATCATCACAGAAGTTCAGAAGACCTACCGTCAGCAGGGTGTTGATATCAACGACAGACATATCGAAGTTATCGTTCGCCAGATGCTCCGTAAGGTTAAGGTTGACGACAGCGGTTCAAGCTATCTGCTCCCAGGTGCACTGGTTGATAAGCTCGAAATCGACCAGATTAATGCAGAGCTTCAGGCAAGAATTGACGCAGGCGAAACAGGTATTACACTTGTTACAACCTTCCCTGTACTTCAGGGTATTACAAAGGCTTCGTCCAATTCCGACAGCTTCCTGTCCGCAGCTTCCTTCCAGGAGACAACAAGAGCACTTACTGATGCAGCTATCAAGGGTAAGAGCGACTATCTCCAGGGTCTTAAGGAAAATGTTATTATCGGTAAGCTCATTCCTGCAGGTACAGGTATGGACGTTTACAATAATACACAGGTTGTTAAGAACGAAACCGCAGAGCATACAGCACCTGCAACAGTTTAATCTATTCAAATGGCTTCCAATTATGGTTGGAAGCCATTTTTATGTTTTTTGAAAAAATAAAATTTTTTTGCAAAAAAGGCTTGACAAATGTAAAAACATCTGATATAATAATTAAGTCGCTGAGAGATGCGATACAATAAATGGAGAAGTCGCCTAGCCCGGTTTATGGCGCACGACTGGAACTCGTGTATGGGTTAATAGCTCATCGAGGGTTCGAATCCCTCCTTCTCCGCCAGAATAAAAGCATCGTCTTGGACGGTGCTTTTATTTTTTGTAGCAAAATGAGGTGACTTATATGGCAAGGATGGTATGCAGATGTGGAGCAACGCTGTCAAATTCAGCTTGTCCAAACAATGTATCTTTAAAAGTTTATACAGATGAAGAGTGGGACAAAATAATGGATTGCGAAACTATCTCTCCGTTGAATATTCCGCTTCCCAAATATGATGTTTGGAAATGTCCTGATTGTCAACGTATTTATGTTTTTGAGGACCAAAATGATGAAGCAATTATGGTGTATAATTTAGAAAAGTGACAGGAGGTCACCAAAATGAACATTCTCGTAATCGGCGGAACAAGATTTTTCGGCGTGCATATGGTCAACGCATTGCTGAATAATGGACATAATATTACCATTGCAACAAGAGGTAAAACCGCAGATAATTTCGGTGACAAAGTAACTCGAATAATACTCGACAGAACAAATCCCGAAAGCATAAAAAACGCACTTGCAGACAAGCATTACGACGTAGTAATTGATAAAATCGCATATTGTTCCAATGATGTAAAATATCTTATGGACGTTGTAGATTGTGATAAGCTTATTCATATGTCAAGTACCGCTGTCTACGAGCCAAAGCATATTAATACAAAGGAAAATGAGTTTGACGGAAACAATAAGAAGCTTGTTTGGTGCAACAGACCTGATTTCCCGTATGACGAGGTTAAACGGCAGGCTGAATGTTCACTGTCACAAGTGTATAGTGATAGAAACTGGATTTCCGTTCGTTATCCTTATGTTGTTGGCACAGATGATTACACAAACAGATTGTTTTTCTATGTTGAACACGTCGTAAAATCAATCCCTATGTATGTTGACAATATCGATTGTCAGATGGGATATATCCGTTCAGATGAAGCAGGGGAGTTTATGGCATTCCTCGCAGAACAGGATTTTTCAGGTGCAGTAAATGGCTGTTCAAACGGTACAATTTCCCTCAGAGAAATAATTGCTCATGTTGAAGAAAAGACAGGTGCAAAAGCAATTCTCACTTCTGACGGAGAGCAGGCACCATACAATGGCGAAACTGAGTACAGCATAAATACAGAAAAAGCAGAATTGCTCGGCTATAAATTCAGCAACGTGAAAGACTGGATATTTGATTTGCTGGATTTCTATATTGATAAGTTGAAATAAATTCATTCCCTCTCACCCCGAGAGGGACATTTTTTACCCAAAAATCTGCATAAACAGGCGATTTTTTCTAATTATATATTGCAGTTGCAATTCTTTTGTGGTATAATATTATGGGTATTTTGTAACTTGGATTATGAAATTGATGAAAGAGGTAACCTAATGTTTGTAGATAAAGCGAAAATTAAGATAAAAGCAGGTGACGGCGGCGACGGTGCTGTTTCGTTCCACCGTGAAAAATACGTAGCGGCAGGCGGCCCCGACGGCGGTGACGGCGGCAAGGGCGGCGATATCGTTTTTCAGGTTGATGACAACTTTTCAACCCTTGAAGACTTCCGCTATAAAAGAAAATATGTTGCACAGCGAGGCGAAAACGGTTCTTCAGGCAACCGTACAGGAAAAAATTCTCCCGACCTTGTAATCCGTGTGCCACGTGGCACAATTATCCGTGACGCACAGACAGGCAGAATTATGGCTGATATGTCAGGTGACGAGCCGAAAGTTCTCGCCAAAGGCGGCAAGGGCGGCAAGGGCAACGCTCGTTTTGCCACACCGACAAGACAAATTCCAAAGTTTGCAAAGCCTGGATTTTTAGGAGAAGAATACGAGGTAACTCTCGAACTAAAGCTTATCGCCGACGTTGGCCTTGTGGGCTTCCCGAATGTTGGTAAATCCACGCTTATTTCTGTTGTTTCAGCTGCAAAGCCCAAAATTGCCAACTACCACTTCACAACCCTGACACCAGTTCTCGGTGTTGTTCAGATTGAAGAGGGCAAGTCCTTCGTAATGGCTGATATCCCAGGGCTTATCGAGGGTGCAAGCGACGGCGTAGGTCTGGGACACGAATTTCTCCGCCACGTTGAACGCTGCCGACTTATTGTTCACGTTGTTGACGTTTCGGGAATTGAAGGAAGAAATCCTGTTGAGGACTTTGAAATCATCAACCGTGAGCTTGCCAATTTCAGCGAGGATTTGGCAGAACGTCCGCAGATTGTTGCCGCAAATAAATGTGATATGGCAACTCCTGAGCAGATTGAAGCATTCAAGCAATATGTAATCGACCAAGGACTTGAATTCTTTGAAATTTCCGCCGCAACAACACAGGGCACAAAACAGCTTGTGAATGCAATCACAGCTGAACTTGATAAGCTTCCGCCTGTCAGAGAGTATGAGGCTGAACCTCTCACTCAGCAGGAACTCGACGAACGTGCAGGAATGGGCGAGAAGTTCGAAATTACAAGGGGCGACGACGGCGTTTATTACGTCGAAGCAGCTTGGCTTGAAAATATTATGCGTACCGTGGATATGGAGGACTATTCCTCTCTCCAGTATTTCCAGCGTGTCCTCCGCAACAGCGGCATTATCGATGAACTTGAGCGTATGGGCATTGACGAGGGCGATACAGTCAACATCTTCGGCTTTGAGTTTGACTTTGTATTTTGATGTAAAGGAGCATTTTTATGGGATTGCTGGATAAGCTTATGGGTAAGAAAAAACCAACTCTTGAAGAAGATATTCATTCTGCCTGTGCCTGGATTGTTACTGCACTTAATACTTCGGGATACAAAGCAGATTATACCCTTGAAAGTATGAAAGAAATAGATCGATTTTTTGATGAACAAAGCGGAGCAGGCGGTATTATTACACCCGAAAGAAGAGGTCAAATTTTTTTCGCAATCGCAAGTTATGTTGGCGAAACAGTTATAAAGCTTTACGGCGGCAAGTGGATTACCGACGATAAAGACCCAATGGGCGAGGTTAATATGGCTGTTAAGCTTGATAACGGTATAATGCTTTTTCCTGCACAAAGAGTTGTAAAACGTTGTCGGAATGGCAGCGAGGACAGCATTTACGCTTATGTTTATGTGTTAAGTCAATCATAAGACAAGGAAGTGTTTGATATAGATATTCAGCATGCTAACCAGTACAGCCCTCTTACACTTGCGTTTCTCGGTGACGCAGTGTATGAGCAGCTTGTCCGTGAAAAAATTGTGCTTACGGCAAATATGCCCGTGAAAAAGCTTCATAAGGAAGCTGTGGAAAGAGTCCGTGCAGCGTATCAGTCAAAGGCTGTTGACGTGATAATGCCGCACCTCACTGAGGAAGAAGAGGCAGTATTTAAGCGCGGACGCAACGCAACAGGCAATACCGTGCCGAAAAGCTCAAATCCCGTGGAGTACAGACGTGCAACAGCGCTGGAAGCACTTTTCGGATATCTTCACCTCACGGGAAATTCAGAAAGAATAGTTGAATTGTTCGACATTATATGGTATAATGTTAATTTGGCAAACGAGGAAAGCTGATATGAATTTAGATAATATTAATCTCATCAACTGCGATAACACCAACTGCTACATAATCAGGGGTACGGACGGTGATATCCTCGTGGATACGGGTATTCCGAAGTATCGTGACGAAATCGAAACTTGGCTTCTTAACTATAACGTGAAGCTTATTGTGATTACACACGGCCATAACGACCATATCGGCAACGCCGCTTATTTTTCGGAATTGTACGGTGCACCAATCGCAATGAGCAAGTACGATGAATTACTTGCCGAGGATAATCTTTGCAGACCTTTTTACTCGGTAGGTGCAGCAGGGAAAATTGTTGCCGCACTTTCCAAAAAGACAATGAGCCAAAGGTCGGAGCTGTTTGAGGTAAGTATTTACCTTGAGGATGGTATGGAGCTTGGCAAGAATTTCGGTGCAGATTGTAAAGCTGTCAAGCTTGACGGGCACACCAAAGGCTCATTCGGATTTCTGAATGGTACGGATTTGTACCTCGGTGATGCGGCGATGAACTACATAGCACCCGCATTCCCTGCAATATGCGAAAGCCCGAAAGCCGCAAGAGCGTCACTTGAAAAAATCAAGACGCTGAAAACCGAAAGAATTTTCTTCGGTCACGGTGAACCAATCGAAACAAAGTCTGCGGCATATCGCAGAATGTTTGTAAAGTAAATAAATTTTTTATATATTGAAGGAGAGTTTTATTATGTCAGGACATTCCAAATGGAA
>JAZSHA010000108.1:0-3795 GCA_045533025.1 Oscillospiraceae bacterium | reverse complement strand
GTAAAATCTCCTTCAAGATACATTGGAGGAGAGCTAAACAGTGTTGTAAAGGACAAATCCAAAATAGATGTACGATTTGCATTCTGTTTTCCCGATTCTTATGATATAGGTATGTCTCATCTCGGAATGAAAATACTCTATTCCTTAAAGAATAAACGTGAAAACTTTTGGTGTGAAAGAGTTTTTGCTCCGTGGCCTGATTTCGAAGCTCTTATGAGAGAAAATAATATTCCGTTGTATGCACTTGAAAGCCTTGACCCTGTAAAGGAGTTTGACTTTATAGGGTTTACAATCCAGTATGAGCTTTGTTACACCAACATATTAAATATGCTTGACCTTGCACAATTACCTGTAAAGGCGGCTGACCGTACAGATGATATGCCAATAGTTGTAGCAGGAGGACCTTGTGTTTGCAATCCCGAACCGTTGGTTGATTTTATTGACTTGTTTATAATAGGTGAAGGTGAAGAAGTAAATCTTGAATTAATGGATTTGTATGCTGAAATGAAAAAGACGGGCTGTACAAAGCGTGAATTTCTTGAAGCAGCTGCACATATTGAAGGAATTTATGTTCCTTCCTTCTATGATGTTTCTTACAATTCAGATAACACAATTTCCGCAATTAAACCTAATAATTCAAATGCACCCGAAACAGTAAAAAAACGTATAATAAAAGATTTAGATAAGGTATTCTACCCAGAAGAATTTGTTGTACCATATTGTGAAATTGTACATGACCGTGCAGTTGTTGAAGTTCTCAGAGGCTGCATAAGAGGTTGCAGATTTTGTCAGGCAGGCTTCATCTATCGTCCCTTCAGAGAAAAAACTTCCGATACAATATGCAGACAGACTAAATCTTTATGTGAAAGTACAGGGTATGAAGAAGTTTCTTTGTCATCGTTAAGCACCAGTGACCTGACCGATATTGATACAACCTTGAGTCAACTCTCTGAATATACAAAAAAAGAAAACATTAACCTTTCATTACCGTCTATGAGAATTGACAGGTTCAGTAAGGAATTGCTGGAACAAATTCAAAAAGTGCGTAAAAGTGGACTTACCTTTGCCCCCGAAGCAGGTACACAACGTCTTCGTGATGTAATAAACAAAAACATCACTGAAGAAGAAATAATGCGCGCCTGCAAGCTGGCATTTGAAGGCGGATACACAAGCGTAAAATTATATTTTATGCTTGGACTTCCTACTGAAACCGATGATGATATCATAGGAATTGCTGAACTCGCTGAAAAAATTACGGATTTGTATTATCAGAATCAAAACCGTCAGCGAGGTAAGCACCTGCAAATCTCCATAAGCTGTGCAACATTTGTTCCAAAGCCATTTACCCCATTCGAATTTGAAGCGCAGGCTACAAAAGAAGAAATCCAACACAAACAGAAGCTACTCCTTAACAGTATCCGTTCCAAAAAACGTATCAATGTAAGCTGGCATAATTATCGTGTAAGTATACTTGAAGCAGTTCTTGCAAAAGGCGATAGAAGACTGTGTGATGCCATATATGAAGCATGGAAAGCTGGCTGTAAGTTCGACGGTTGGGACGAACATTATAAATTTGATACATGGATGGAAGTTTTTGAAAAGCTTGGAACTGATTTAAGCTTTTATGCTCATCGTGTACGTTCTTATGATGAAATAATGCCTTGGCAGCATCTTGATTACCTTGTCACAAGAAATTTTCTTATTAAAGAAAATAAATTGGCACATGAAGCAAAAACTACATTCAACTGTCGTGAAAAATGCTCGGGCTGCGGCGTATCAAGTGAAATAGGAGGGGCTTGCTTTGGAAAAAAATAATCTTCGTGCTGTTTTTGAAAAAAGCGGACGTGCTGTATTCATATCACACCTTGATTTGCTCAGAACAATGCAGCGTGCTATAAAACGCTCTGGAATTCCCGTATGGTATTCACAAGGCTTCAATCCTCATATTTATCTTAATTTTCCACTTGCACTTTCACTTGGTGTAACAAGCAGAACTGAATTTATGGATTTTGCAGTTACAGAACAATGTGACAAAAACGTAATTGCTGATAAACTTAATGCGGTAATGCCTGACGGACTCAGAATTATAAGTGTCGATGAACCGCATTTTGAAAATAAGGAAATAGGCTTTGCAGAGTACATCATAGAATTCAAATCGCACTCCGCTCCTCAGGAAATACAGAACGCACTTGAAGCAATGATGTCACTGAATACAATTGAAATAGACAAGCGCTCAAAAAGCAAGGGCACAGTAAAACTTGATATCAAGCCACACCTTAATATTTTATCCCTTGTAACAACAACCGACTCCTTGCTTGTGGGTATAAGACTGCCTGCAGGACTTACACTTAATATCAATTCAAATGTATTCATAGATGCCTTTTCGGAAATAAGTAACATAAAGTTCAGTAGAGTTTATGCAGAACGCACAAATATTTTATGTTTGAATGGTGAAAAATTTAAATAAATCACATTTAACAATTTTTTGCGAGAAAATACTTGCAATTTGTATAAAAACGTGCTAAAATTATAGAGCATTTGAAAATCCGCCCGAGTTCTGCCCGGACGAGATTAATGCCTGCCGAAAGGCTGACATTAAAAGGACAGTCCGCTGCCTTATACCGATTAAGTAATACGGTTTTCTTGCGAAAGGTAAGAATGTCTTGAAATTTAGGAGGAAATAAACATGGACGCACTCAAGCTCATCAGCGACAGCAGCCTTAAGAAAGAAGCTCCTGCTGTAAACGTAGGTGATACCGTTAAGGTACACGTAAAGATTAAGGAAGGCGAAAAGTACAGAATTCAGATTTTTGAAGGTACTGTAATCGCTAAGAAGCACGGTGGAATTACCGAAACATTTACTGTAAGACGTGTTGCACACGGCTGCGGTATTGAAAGAGTATTCCCGGTTCATTCTCCGGTTGTTGACAAGGTAGAAGTTGTAAGAAGCGGTAAGGTTCGTCGTAGCAAGCTCTACTATCTCCGTGATAGAGTTGGTAAGGCTGCAAAGGTTAAGGAACAGATTCGCTGATTGCGGTAATGAAAAGGGACGCAATGTCCCTTTTTTGCTATACAAAATAATTTTGAAATGCGCAGAAAGGGTGTATTATTTATGGCAAGGTATGAATTAAATTACGAAGCACTTGATGAGGACAAGAAGAAGGAAACCAGCGCTGCAGAAGAATTTATTGATTGGGTAGAAACTATTGTTTGTGCCTTTTTTGTCGTTATTTTAATTTTCACCTTCGTTTTGCGCATTGCAAATGTTGACGGCAGTTCTATGCTCCCTACACTCATTGAAGGGGACAGATTAATTGCTTCTCATTTGTTCTATACTCCCGAAGCTGGAGATATTGTTATTGTAAATACTGAGCACCCTGCTCGCGAATGTTCAGCTTGCGGTCAGGTTGTTTATGATATGGAAAGTATTGAGTGTCCCGCTTGTGGCGAACTCAAAACACTGCAAATTCAGAAAAATGAAAAAGCTATCGTTAAGCGTGTTATCGCTACAGAAAATCAAACTGTAGACGTTAACCCAATTACTGGTGTTATTAAGGTAGATGGCGTAGAAATCGACGAGCCATATATTCTTGAACCAACAGCTGAAGATGAAGGCTATCATAATTACCCTGTAACAGTACCAGAAAACTGCGTTTTCGTAATGGGTGATAACCGTAATAATTCAACTGATAGCAGAAGTTCTTGGCTGGGATTTGTTGAAGAAGAAGATATACTCGGAAAAGTTATTTTCAGAGTATTCCCATTCAATTCAATAGGTGTCCCTGCATAATTAGG
>JAZSHA010000162.1:0-1652 GCA_045533025.1 Oscillospiraceae bacterium | reverse complement strand
TACAGATGTATAAAAAGCGTTATTGATATGTTTGATCCTCGTAGATATCATTTAGCAAAACCATCAAATTGCTCTCTGTACTATAAACTAAAGCGTACAGCAAAACTGGAGCAGAAGGCACGCCGTCCTGTAATTGCGGCGTTTACTGCAACTGCTGACAAGCATATTTTCAATGACACGGTAAAAATTCTTGGTATGCAAACCACAGAAAAAGAATGTGTGGGTGCTGTAAACCGAAAAATTGCTTTCGGCAAAAAATCAAATCCACGCAAGGTTGTTCTGTTTCACAATGATGAGACTCGCTTCATAAGTGTATTCAAATTTCTTAAAGAACACGCAGGTGAAAAGTGTCTGGTTTTCTGTCGTAACAAGGATTTGATGAATCAGATATTTACCACGCTTAATGAAAGCAACACCGACGGGTTGAATCTTGGTATGTATTATGGCGGTACAAACAGCAATGAGAAGGCTGACAAAGAAACACTGAAAAAGTCAAACCAAAAAAGAATTGCTGCAAAAAAGAATATGCTCACAAGCTTTAAAGACGGCGATGTAAATTGTCTGATTGCAACCTCTGCTTTCGGAATGGGCGTTGACATCAGTGATATACGATATGTTATTCACGTCGGCTTTCCGCATACGATGATGGATTATGTTCAGCAATGCGGCAGAGGCGGACGTGACAAAAAGGGCTGTGAATGCTTGCTGTTTGCTTCTGCACTTGACATAGCAAAAACCAAAAGTATGATTTCACACAAATATCTGAAAATGTATCCTATGCAGCAGATTGTCAAGATAAGAAAGAAGGACTGTCAGAAATATGCTGAGGTCGTAGAATACTGCCTTGATAGCGCTGAATGCACAAACAAAAAGCTTTCTGCGAATAATCGTGGACAGCTTGACAACGTTCGTAATATGGAATTTGCCGAAGAACACTACCTTGAAAACAAGGAATTCCAGATGCTTATAAACACTTCCGCTGAACTCAGGCGAAGGATACGCAGAAAGGAACTTAGCTATTATGAAGCTATTCTTGCAGACGGTGCATATTCGCTGTGGTATAACGGCGAAACAAGCTTTACTCCGAGAAGGCTGATTTCCTGCGTTACGGGGAATACGAACCTTAACTTTCACGAGGAAAAATGCAAGCGTGTTGAGAAATTAATTGACAAGCTTATCAGCAAGGGTTATATCCCTGCTACACGCTGCACTGAAGGCGTCAGGACAAAATATTGCTTCGATGACACGGCTATGAACTTCCTTCCCGATGCTTTTCCTCTGCACGAACCTGCTTTGCAGAAAGGACACATATGCAATATTCCTAACGATGTACTTGGAATAATGAGCGATTTCTCCGACAACGTGCAGAACAAGAAAAAGCTTGACGAGGACGCTGACGTTACGACTGTGAAATATTATCTGCTGAGGGAGCTCAACAGGATTTTTCTTTACTATCTTTTTCACGATATACGCAATATGGAACAAGGACTGTATTATTATGATGAGTATAGTGTTTACAAAAAAATAAGAGAACAAAACTTTTTTAACATCACCTTAAGCAAAATAGTGTACATACGCTATGACCATAACGCGAAAGCAAACGAAAATACCGAAAAGCGTGCGGGTATGTATGCTGAAACAGGCTTTTCACG
>JAZSHA010000281.1:0-9885 GCA_045533025.1 Oscillospiraceae bacterium | reverse complement strand
GGAAAGACAGCGGCAGATACAGCCGTAAAATGAAAGGAATAAAAACTATGACAGGAACAGATATCTTATTTACTGCAATTCAGGCTCTCGGCGGTCTGGCACTTTTTATCTATGGTATGACAATGCTTGGCAACGGCCTTGAAAAAATTGCAGGCGGCAAGCTGGAGAAAATTCTTTCCAGCCTCACAAGCAATGTATTCAAAAGTGTTCTTCTCGGTGCGGTGGTAACTGCTGCAATTCAGAGCTCCTCTGCTACAACCGTTATCATTGTCGGTATGGTTAACGCAGGTATTCTGAAACTCCGCTCAGCTATCGGCGTAATTATGGGCGCTAATATCGGTACAACTATCACAGGTCAGATTTTACGTCTTGGTGACCTTGAAAATAACCCGAATGTGGGCGTTTTTATGGAGTTCATAACTCCGAAAAATCTTGCTCCGATGATTGCTCTTGCAGGTCTTCTTATCTTTATGATTGCAAAGAGCGACGTAAAGAAAAACGTGGGTGAAACACTCATTGGTCTCGGTATTCTTTTCAGCGGTATGCTTTCTATGAGTGACGCTGTTAAGCCGCTTGCAGAACTTGAAGCCTTCAGAACGCTTTTTGCAACTCTTTCCAATCCTATCCTCGGCGTACTTGCAGGTGCAGGTGTAACAGCTCTTATTCAGAGCTCCTCCGCTTCCGTAGGTATCCTCCAGGCTATCTCAGCAACAGGTATCCTCAAATTCTCGGCAGCATTCCCGATTATTATGGGTCAGAATATCGGTACTTGCGTAACCTCACTTATTTCTTCAATCGGTGCTTCAAAGAACGCTAAGAGAACTGCTATGGTTCACCTTTACTTCAACGTAATCGGTACAGCAATTTTCCTTGTGGCTGTATATACAATAAAGGCAGTTATCGGTTTTGAATTCTGGGATGACGCTATCGATATGGGCGGCATTGCTAACTTCCACACACTTTTTAATGTTGTTGTAACAATCGTTCTCCTTCCGTTCACAAGACTTCTCGAAAAGCTTGCTTGCGCAACAATCCGTGATAAGGAAGTCAAGGAAGGTGAAGATACCGAAGAAGCTGAAATTACATTCAACGCCCTTGACGAACGTCTCCTCAAGTCCCCTGCGCTTGCTATTCAGCAGGCTAACAACGCTGTTGTGGATATGGGACGTATGGCGCACCAGAACTTTATCGGTATGAGAAAGCTGTTTGATAAGGACGGTTTCAGCGAAAAGGCTGTTCTTCGCTTGAAGGATAATGAAGAGGCTCTTGACGTTATGGAGGACCGTCTCAATGCGTACCTTGTAAAGATTACCGAGTGTGAGCTTACCGACTATGAAAACCGCCGTGTAACCGAGCTTCTGCATCTTACCTCTGAGTTTGAACGTATCGGTGACTATGCAATGAACCTTATTGAAATCGCTGATAAGCTTCACGATATGAGCATTGAATTTTCCGAAGGTGCTCTCAAGGAGCTGGGTGTAATTTCCGACGCTGTTCAGGAAATTATCCGAATGGCTGTTGAAACTGTAAAGAACAACGATACAGAGCTGGCTATCAAAATCGAGCCGCTTGAAGAAACCGTTGACTTCCTCAACGAAACCCTCAAGGCACGTCACATTGAACGTCTTAAAGAGGGCAAGTGTGTTGTTGAAACAGGTATCAACTTCCTCGATACTCTTATCAACCTTGAACGTATTTCCGACCACTGTTCCAACGTTGCGGTTTATGTTCTTGGTACACAGAAGAAGCCTACCGTACTCAACCGTCACGAGTATATTCAGACCCAGCACGCAGGCGGCGACGAGGCTTTCAACAATCTTACAAAGGAATATATGGCAAAGTACAGCCTTCAGTAATGGCTCTTTCGGCACCGTCCCAACATAATAATGTAAGGAACGGTGCTGTTTTTATAACGTGAATTTACCAAAAGGAGGCAAAATTGTTATGGATAATTTTACATTCTACAGCCCTACCGAGTTTGTTTTCGGTAAGGACACCGAAAATGAGTGCGGCAAGTACGTTAAGAAGTACGGCGGAAGCAAGGTGCTCATTCACTACGGCGGAGGCTCAGCTGTAAAATCGGGACTTCTTGACCGTGTGAAGAAGTCACTTGACGCTGAGGGCATCGCTTACTGTGAGCTTGGCGGCGTTCAGCCTAATCCTCGTGACACGAAGATTTACGAGGGCATTGAACTTTGCCGCAAGGAAAATGTTGACTTTATTCTTTCCGTTGGCGGCGGCTCTTGTATCGATAGTGCAAAGGGTATCTCTATGGGTGTGCCTTATGACGGTGACTTCTGGGATTTCTACACAAGAAAGGCTGAAATCAAGAAGGTTCTTCCTATTGGTACTGTTCTCACAATTGCTGCAGCCGGAAGTGAAGGCTCAGGCGCAACGGTTGTTACAAAGGAAGAAGGAATGTTAAAGCGTGACGCTTCTTCCGATATGCTCCGTCCGAGATTTTCCGTGCTGAACCCTGCGCTTACCTGTACACTCCCTGCTTATCAGACAGGCTGTGGTGCAACAGATATTATGGCGCACGTTTTCGAGCGTTACTTCACAAACACAAAGGAAGTTGAAATTACCGACAGACTTTGCGAAGCGGTGCTCCTTACAATGATTAAGGAAACTCCGAGAGTTATCGCTGACCCGAACAATTACGAGGCAAGAGCAAATATTATGTGGGCGGGTACGGTTGCACACAACGATATCATCGGCGTAGGCAGAAGTCAGGACTGGAACAGCCACGGCATCGAGCACGAGCTGTCAGGCTTATATGACGTTGCTCACGGCGCAGGTCTTGCAGTTGTAATGCCTGCGTGGATGGAATTTGTTATGCACCACGACGTTATGCGTTTTGCTCAGATGGCAACAAGAATATGGGGCTGCGAAATGAATTTTGAAAAGCCTGAGGAAACTGCAAAGCAGGGTATAAAGGCATTCAGAAATTTCCTCCACGAAATCGGTATGCCAATCAACTTTGCCGAACTTGGCGCAAAGGAAGAGGACATTCCTACACTCGTTGAAAAGCACGGCGTAGGCGACGGACAGACTTGGGGCTTTGTACGTCTTTCTGCGGCTGATATTACTGAAATTCTTAAAATTGCGGCACACGCAACATTATAATTATAAAGGAGCATTATTATGGTAAACGTAAAAGGCAGATGGGCACTTATTACAGGTGCAAGCAGAGGTATCGGCTACCTTACAGCAAAGTTTATGGCGGAGCAGGGCTGTAACCTTATCCTCCACAGCAGAAAAATCGAAAACTGTGACAAGGTGCTCGCTGAGGTAAAGGCTCTCGGTGTTGAAGCTTACGCTGTTGCAGCTGAGCTTTCCGACCTTGACGCTGTTGAAAAGATGCTTGCTGAAATCGACGCTCTCGGTATGACCGTTGATATCGTACTGAACAACGCAGGCTTGCAGATTGCTTACAGAAACGAGTATTTCAAGACACCTGTTTCCGACTACACAGAAAGCTTCAAAATCAACACAATTGCTCCTGCAATGATTTGCTACCACTTTATGCCTAAGATGATTGCAAACGGCTTCGGCAGAATTCTCAACACAACAAGCGGAATTCGCCTTGAGCCACAGCAGGCAGGCTACTCCGCAAGTAAGGCTGCACTTGATAAAATCACTATCGACCTCGGCTCAACTGTTGAGGGCACTGACGTTTGTATCAATCTCACTGACCCAGGCTGGTGCAGAACTGACCTTGGCGGACCACACGCTCCTAACGCTCCGGAAAGTGCAATTCCTGGAATTGTTGTGGGTGCTTTCATTGACGACAAGAAATCAGGCAGATACCTCAATGCACCTTTCTTCACAGGTATGACCCTTGAGGACGCTGTAAAGAAGGCAGAAGCGGAGTTTGACAGTCCATACGGAAAATAAGGTGAATTTATGATTTATATCAATCAGTCAGGTTATCTTACAGACGGAACAAAACGTGCTGTAATTCTTAACCCTGCGGATAAATTTAATATCCTCGACAGCAATGGCAAATCTGTCTTTTCAGGCAGCGTCAATTATTTTGGCTTTGACGAATGTTCGGGTGATGAGGTATATACAGCGGATTTTTCCGACTTTGCCGAGGAGGGCATATTTACCCTCGTTACAGACAGCGGTGATACCTCCGAGCCTTTTACAATTGGTGCAGATGCGTACAACAAGCTGTTTGACGACATTTCTAAGGCGTTCTATTATCTGCGCTGCGGTTGTGGACTTGACGAAAAGCACGCTGGCGTGTACAAGCACGGTAAATGTCATCATACCAAGGCTGTTCTTTGGGAGGATAACTCTGTTGAAATCGAGGCAAGCGGCGGCTGGCACGACGCAGGGGATTACGGCAGATATGTTACAGCAGGTGCAGTTGCTCTTGCGCATATTTTATACAGTTATGTACTGTTCCCGAAAGCTTTTGAAAAGCAAAATCTGAACATTCCCGAAAGCGGAAACGGCGTTCCCGATATGCTTTCTGAGTGCAGATACGAGCTGGAATGGCTGTTGAAGATGCAGAGAGCTGACGGCGGTGTCTACCACAAGCTTACCACAAAGGGACACGCCGCATTTGTAATGCCTGAGGATGATAGGGGACAGCTTTACGCGCTCCCCGTTTCATCTATGGCAACAGCCGATTTTGCAGCTGTATGCGCACTCGGTTATCGTGTATACAAAAAGTTTGACAGCGAATTTGCGGACAGGCTTCTTGCGGCGGCTGAAAAGGCTGAAAAGTGGCTTGAAGCAAATCCCGAATTCCTGTTTGACAATCCGAAGGAATGTACAACTGGCAGCTATGGCGAATGGCGTGACGACGACAACCGTTTCTGGGCATATGTGGAGCTGTTTGCGGCAACGGGAAGCAAGATGTACCACAACAAAATGAAAGGTGCACTTGAAAAGGAATTTTCGATTACCGATTTGGGGTATGCTTCGGTAGGCGGGCTCGGTGCACTTGCATATATAACCTGCGGACGTGCAGAGTGCGAAAATGAACTTGCTGAAAAATTCAGAAAGGCTTATGTCGATATTGCCGAAAAGCTTGCGGCGCTGACAAAAGAAAGCGGTTACGGTGCGGCAATGTCAGAAAAGCATTATTTCTGGGGCAGCAATATGAACCTTATGAAGCACGGAATGATTTTTGCAATTGCAACAGCCTGCTGTAAAAAGGATTATACAGCATTTGTTCAGAAGCAGCTTGATGTTCTGATGGGAATAAATGCGTTGGGAATAAGCTATGTTACAGGAAACGGCTATTACCGCTGTAATTATCCTCACCTGCGCCCCTCGGCAGCTGATGGGATAGAAGAATGTATTCCGGGAATGGTAATCGGCGGACCAAATAAACATCCTGTTGAGCCTACTGCGCGGCAGTTTATTCCTGAGGGAACGCCGCCTATGAAGTCTTATGTTGACCGAGAGGAGTTCTACTCACTTAATGAAATAACGATTTACTGGAATTCTCCTGTGGTGTTCACAATGGCATTTTTACTGAATTTATAATAAAAAACGACCCGTATGGGTCGTTTTCTTTTACTCATCTTTAAGCTTTGCTTCCTGTTCAGCCTGAATATCGGCATAAGCGGAAAGCATAGGATACGGTGCATTTTCCACCTTTTTGATTTTTCTGTTGATGTAGTTGCAGGTAATTCTTACAACTATAGGGGAAAGCAGCAGAACACCGATAAGGTTTGGAATTGCCATAAGTCCGTTGAGCGTGTCAGCAATATCCCATGCAAGACTAAGGTCAAGTGTACAGCCGATTACGATAAACGGAATGAAAATAATTTTGTAAATTGTTACAGCCTTTGCGCCGAAAAGATACTCAAGTGCCTTTGTTCCGTAGAAGGACCAGCCAAGAACCGTTGAAAACGCAAACAGCAGAATTGCAACAGCAAGAATTTTGCCTGCGACCTTGCCGAAACGGAGACTGAAAGCGTACGTTACAAGAGGCACACCATTTACAGGCTCAATCTTTACCGATGAAATAACAGGATTTCCGTTTTCATCAACCATAGGTGTTCCATCTGCGTTTTTACCTTGAACACCTTGAACAGTCATAATATTGGCAAATGTAAAATCGTCCTCGTCCTTTGCTTGGTCGGCATTCAGAAGCTTGACAGTCAAATCCTGACCGTAAGCTGTCTTTGCAGCATATTCGGTATATGTCCCCTCAGCAGCGTTTTCGCCAGCAACCTTACATACAACCGTGTAATTATCGTCGATAAGCTTAACAACGCCGTCCTTTGTTTCAGAGAAAAGCTCAAAATACTGTGCTTCTGTAGTGATGTTCTGCATAGCCTTATCAAAGGTCTGGGCATTTGCAGGACTTGAAAGAATTACAAAAGCGGTAAGGGTACAAACGATAAGCGTGTCAAAGAAAACCTCAAATATACCCCACATAGCCTGAATAACAGGCTCTTTTACGTCGGAGGAGGAATGAACAATTACCGAAGAACCGAGTCCAGATTCGTTGGAGAAAATACCGCGCTTGAAGCCCATTGTTGCCGCACGCATAATTATGTAGCCACCAACGCCGCCTGCAACAGCGTCAAATCGGAAAGCATTGCTGAAAATACTGGAGAAAACATAAGGAATTTGTTTGTAGTTGGAAATGAAAATAATCAGACATCCGATAATGTAAAACAGAGCCATAAACGGAACCAGTTTTTCCGTAACGCTTGCAATTCTCTTAATGCCGCCGAGGATAATAAGGCCTGCAATAATTGCAAGTACAATACCTGTCACAAGTGCAGGAATATTAAAGTTGGACTTCATCGCACTGGAAATGGAGTTGACCTGAGTCATATTTCCGATGCCGAAGGAAGCAAGTACACAGAAGATAGAAAACAGTACCGCAAGGGGTTTAGCAATATGCTTGATTCCCTTCTTATCTTTAAGACCTTCTTCAATATAGTACATCGGGCCGCCTGCCCATTCACCGTCAGCGTTTTTCTTTCGGAAGTAAATACCCAGCACCTTTTCGGAGAAGTTGGTCATCATACCGAAGAAGGCTGATACCCACATCCAGAACACCGCACCGGGTCCGCCGATTACGATTGCCGTAGCAACACCTGCAATGTTACCTGTTCCGATTGTAGCTGCAAGCGCTGTAGCAAGCGCCTGAAACTGGGAGATAGCTTTTTTATCTTTTGTTTTGGTAATGGATTTCTTTTTGAAAATGGCAATAAGAGTTTCTCCGAACCAATATTTTATTTTTGTAATCTGAAAGAAGCCTGTTCTGATTGTCATAAAAATACCTGTTGAGATAATAAGTATCAACATAGGTATGCCCCATACGAAGCCGTTTATAGCGTCATTTACCGCTTCAACCGTTTTTACAAAGCCTTCCATTTATTCTCCTCCATTTTACAGCAAACATAGACATTGATAATTATATCACAATCTTCTCGGAAAATAATGTATATTTTATAAATTCTTAATAAACCGATACTTCATATATACTAAAAAGGTCTGTACGATATAAAATGCACAGACCTTTTGTATTTTACTGCATATTCTGCAACGCAAGCTGCTTTTTGCGTTCTGTCTTGTCCTTGTACATAAGCTCGTCAGCTTTCTTGAAAAGCTGCTGATAATCGCTGTTCCCGTCAGCAAGACAGTATCCGAGTGAAAATCTCAGCGGAACAGTTATCTTCTTATCAAGTGCTGCAGTGCTGTTTGCCTGAATATAGCGAAGCGTTTCAATTGTCCTCATCAGTTCAATCTCACTGTCATAATCATAAAGGAACAAAATGAATTCGTCACCGCCCTGACGTGCAGCGATACTGCTCTTGATACCGAAATTGTTGATTATGTTGGCAATCTTTTTTAGGTAAATATCGCCCTTTTCATGACCGTAGGTATCATTGATTATTTTCAGCCCGTCAGCGTCAATCATAACAATAGCGCTGTGCCCCATTTCTTCGGGATTTGCCAAAAGCTCATCAAGCTTCGAGTCAAGCCCCCTTCGATTGTAAAGCCCCGTCAGAGTGTCAATATCCCTTTCGCGTTCAATTTCTCTGCGCTTGTTTATTTCATCTGTAACATCGACAGCTACGCCGAAAATACTACCATCGTTTTCCGTTTCTTCAATGCGGACATACCTGTCCTTAATCATATATACGTTATTTTCGTTCGGAACAGGGTTGCTGCACACATTTTCGAGAAATTCCATAAAGCTTACTGTATCGGAAGAAAGCTTTTTCATTGTGTCCTCATCTGCACCGAAAATTATAGGAATAAGCTCTGTGTAACGTACACTGTTTGCCTTTCCTATGTATTCGTAAGTGCCAATATGAAGATTAGTCTTTTTAAGCACGTAAGACATTCGCTTGTTGTTTTCCAGCAGGCTTCTTACCATCATATTTATGTGGTCGCTAAGCTCAGAAAGCTCCGTACTGTTTCTTATTTCAACCGTTTCTTCAAGGTTGCCGTCGGAAATGGAATGAAGCTTTTCGTTGACATCGTGAATACCCTGCACAACGTACTTGTTTATACGCAGTACCACAATCCTTGCCAGTATGAAGGCAACCGTGAACAGACTCAAAGCTACCCAAAATACTGTCATCGGAACGCGTCTGTAAATATTACTTATAGCAACCACTCGTCCGATATAGTTGCTTCCCGATTTCAGAAATACGCAGAACGAAATTTTTCCGTTTATTTCAGTGTGAAAACCGTCAGGGTCAGTTTCAACCCTTTCCATATCAAATCCCTTATCCGAAGCTTTCATTCCTACCGAATTCATATCTGTAGCGCCAACAATTTCTCCGCTTGCGCAATCAATAGCGTAGAAATGAACGTCAGGATTTACGCGCAATAACGAGAATATATAGGAAAGCTCGTTCTTTTCCGTTACCTTCATCACATTTACAGGTTCCATGCCAACCTGAATAATGATTTCACTGTTTTCACTCCATATCGCAGAATACTGCATCGGCTTTTCTTCCGCGGTATTAGGCGTAATATCCTGCACCAGCTTAAGGGACTTATCCTCAAGCATAGGCTTGAAAAACATCATCTGCTCGCCGGAATCAAATGTAAGGTCATAATACTGTGGATGAGTTCCCGCAAAAATTCTGCCCGTGTTATCGAAAATATGTATCTCATCAACCTCAACCGATTCTGCTATTTTTTTCAGCTCGTCGACGTTGTTCATTACATCCGTGTTGCTTTCGATAATTCGTGCAACCGTTTCTGCATTATGAAGGCAGGTTTGACGGTATTCCACCTGCATTTCCGCAAGCTCACTCTGATGTTCCACAAGAACCTGCTCCATCTGCATAAGCGTACGATAAGAATCGTCAATTGCTCTTCTCTGCTCCGTCAGAAGCTGGACAAGCAACAGAAATACAAGTATCATCGCCACGAGAATAAATGTAATGCGGTTCATATATCCGCTGATTATTTTATTCAATGGTTTCATTTAAGCACTTCCATATTTCAGATTTATCTGAATTGATTATACCACTTTTTTTATCCGGAAACAACAATAATTTGATATAAAAATCAATTTCTCGACACAAGGAACTTTATCGCACGCTCAATGCTGTCACGGGAGTTACCCCAATCAGCGTCCTTGCCCGTGTTGCGGTAATCGTACATACTGCAATAGTGGGACACATCCTCATAAAGCACATTGATATACTTTTCGGTAAGACTGCCTACCAGCTTGTTGAAGCTGTCAAGCTCACCCTTTTGCAGATACACGGGAGCAAGTGACAACAGCAAATCGTAATGGTGCAGGCAGACGTATTCCTGCTCAGAAAGAAGCTGACGGAAATCAGCCTGTGAGAACATCTCAAAGAATGTGCGCATAAGTCTTTCCATACCCCACTCAACCTTTTCGCAGACAAAGCAGGTTTCGTTGATTTCGGAAAG
>JAZSHA010000073.1:0-13094 GCA_045533025.1 Oscillospiraceae bacterium | reverse complement strand
CTCCGCCCCCAACACCCCCACCAAAGGGGCCCCCGTCCCTTTTGGAAACCCGTAGTCGCTATCGCTATTACTGCAACAAATCGTGCGCTGAATTATATTTTCCTCAACAATTCCGAATTCCGCATTACGAATTCCGCATTATATAGTCCTGATAAAAGTCGCAGAGCTCCGATGCGGCTTCCATGGAGAAGCTTTCCGCCTGCATTAAAATCCCCTTTGCGGTTTTCACGGGTCTGATGAAAAGCTGTCCCTTTTCGTCGGAAATTGTTATGCCGTCCCCCGAAACTTTTTTCTCGGCTGTAACGTTCTTCATCAACTTCAACGGGTGCTTTCCGATAGGAACAAACCTTGTGCACACCGCACTCTCGGGCAGCTCTGCCACGGCTTCCTTCAGCGTTATTCCCCTGCTTTCCAGCACTGCCAGAACCGTGAAAATCAACGCTGCTCCGTCACGGACAAAGGGCGTTTCTGCGGCAAGTCTTCGTGCTGAAAAATCGCTGTCGTCGGAGGGGCAAAGGCTATAGCGGAGCACCCTTCTCCCGTACTGCTCGGCAAGCCTTTCCGCTGCTGTAGGAAAATCCACGGGGAGCGAAACATCCCTGCCCTGCTCAAACAGATTTTTACAGCACACAAGCACCAGCTTTTCCTCGAAAACATAACCCGTTTCTTCGGTGTAGGCGGAAACTCCCCTGCCGTTTGAATTGATGTGGAAAACCACGGGTGCGCCGTCCTTTTTATTGATTTTGCCGAGAATTTTTTCGCAGATATCCGACACGGCTTTTCCAGAGGTGTTCAGCACTGCACGGATTTTTGTCAGCTTTTCGGGAACGGTTTTTTCCAGCTCATTTTCGTACAGCATTGCCATTGCTGAAACGTCCTTTATCCTGCCGAAGCGGTTGAATGAAGCGGTGCGATATGCACCTCTGTTAAGGCTGTTTTCAATCAGCCTTTCCTCAACGGCTGAAAGGGGCAGACCGTCACCCGAAAAAATGTGGATTTTCGTTGTCACGCCGCTGTCGATGTAACAGCACCCTGAAAGCCCTGATTTTTCCGTGCAAAAGCAGAGCGCAGGCTCGCTCGTAGCACCGAAAAGCCACGCTTCACCGCCTGCGGCGGCTACTCCCGAAGCGAGGGCGAGTGCAAGACATTCCGAGGCAGGATTGTTACGGAAAGCAATGCCGATTTTCTCTCCGAGAGAAGCAACGGCGTTTCCCACAAGAGCGGCGGACTGAGGGGAAATAAAGCTGCCCGTTTCGCCGCAGATACCGTCGTCACTGATTTTCAGCGGCAGGAATGCTTCACGGTCAGCACGGGAAAAGCTGTCGAGGTGCATACCGCTTCGGATTTTTGTGCATTCCTGCACAACCGACTGCTCGCCGATAACCGCCCTGTCGCCTATAACAGCGCCATTTTGGATTTCCGCACCTGCAAGAAGCCGTGCACCACGTCCCACAAATGCGCCCTCAATTTTCACACGCTCACCGATGTACGCTCCGTCAGAAATGATTGAGCCCTGAATTTCAGCTCCCCTGCAGACTGTGACGTTTGCTCCGATTGATGTGCCCGAGCCGATTTTCACTCCCTCAGCAAGCTGGGCGGAAGGGTGGATATAAACACCTTGGGACAGCTTTTCCGCTGCTGAAAAAAGGTCGGCGGGGGTGTCGATATCAAGGAAAAATCCCTCTGCTGTAAAGTTCATTGCCTTGCCGTTCGAGATTATTTTCGGCAGGAATTCCGTCAGCAGGTCGGTGTAATCAGCTTTGTCAATGACAGCTTTGTCAATGATAAAAATCCCCGCAACAGCAAGGTCTGAACGGCAGTTTTCACGGGCGGGACAGGTTATGACAGCGGTCACCCGATTGTTTTCGTCAACCTCGGCAAGGGTGCAGAGGGAGGGCGTTTCGGCAGGGCAGGTCACGATGGTTACGTCTGCCCCCGTTGCGATGTGGAATTGCTCCGCCGCTGTGATGTCAAAGTCGAAAAGCACGTCCCCGAAAATGACAGTGATAAAGCTGTCGCATATTTTTCCGGCGTGGGAAACAGCTGGAAAATTTCCCTCGGGAAAAGGTGCAGAGATAAGCTCCGTGTCATTACAGCCTGCAAGGTGCTCGGAAAGAGCATCGGAGCGCCTGTCTGCGGCAACAAGAATGTCGGAGTAATCCTGCTTGCGGAGGGAGTCGAGAGTGTAGTCAAGCAGAGGCTTTCCGCATATCGGCAGGAGCGCCTTGGGGAGATTGTCGGCGGCTGGACGAAGACGTGAAGCCTCACCGCCTGCAAGGATTAAAGCTGTTTTTTCCATAAAATCAACCTTTCTGTTTTTTCTCAGTATTGACGGAAAAAATTAATTTAATTCCGCATTCCGAATTCCTAATTCCGAATTGATTTCATCGGACACCGTCCGATGAAATTATTACAATCCGTTTACATTTTGCCGAAAATACGGTTACAAAAACGGACAAATGTCGCAGATAAACCAAAAAACCGTGGTTGACAATGCGTTTTTTCATAATATTTGGTATGGCGCTTTTCCTTGACTTTTCTGTGAATTTGTTGTATAATTTTTAATATGTCAGCTTGTGCGCTTTTGTACGTCTGCTGACTTATGACAACAATTATTTACGGAAGGAAGTTGATTATGGACTCTGACGGGTTTACAGGAATTATTCTTATTCTTGTACTTATCCTATACAAGGCTTTCTGCACGGTTTGCGAAACCGCTGTGACGGAAATCGATGACCGAAAAATTAAAAATTCTTCGGAGAAAATCAGAGGTAAAAACACGCTTTTAAAGCTGCTGGAAAAGCCATCTAAGCTGGTTACTGCTTTTGCGGTGAACAGGGTTATGACGGCAATTGCAATTTCGTGGCTGGCGATGATTTGCTTTGCAGATAAACTTGCAATGCTGATTTACAGATTGACAGGCGGCGAGGGTGCGTCTGAGAAGGTTGGTGCTGCCGACCTGATTTACACAATTCCTGCGGCGATTATCATTCTGCTGGCAAGCGTTATCGTGATTACGGTTTTCTGCGAGGGCATACCTAAGAAAATTGCGGTAAAGGGCGGCGACAGGCTCGCTTATTTCTGCGCAGGCTTTGTAAAATATCTGGTTATATTCTTTACGCCGATGACGGCGCTTTCGTCGCTGCTTATCAAGCTTTTCTCCCCGATTTTCGGTGTGGGGGGATTTCCTGAGCGTGATATTGTCACTGAGGAGGAAATTCTCCTTATGGTTGACGCCGGCAACGAAACGGGCGTTATCGAGGAAGCTCAGCGTGAGATGATTAACAACGTGTTTGAGTTTGACGACCTTATTCTTTCGGACGTTATGACTCACCGTACAGACGTAGTTGCGGTTGAGGACACGGCAACGGTTTCCGAGGTTGTAAATGCTGCTATCGGAAGCGGTTTTTCACGAATTCCCGTGTATGAGGACACTGTTGACCATATCGTGGGAATTATCTGCGTGAAGGATTTGCTCTGTCTGGTGGGCTCCGAGGCTGCCGAAAGTGCTGACATAAAAAGCTTCGTGAGAGACATTATCTATCTTCCCGAATCCGTTCCCTGCGGTGAGGCTTTCAAGAGACTCACGGCGGAAAAAATGCAGATGGCTGTTGTAATTGATGAATACGGCGGCACTGCGGGTCTTGTCACGATGGAGGATATTGTTGAGACGATTGTGGGCAATATTCAGGACGAATACGATGACGAGGCTGAGGAAATTATTCAGATTTCCGAGGATACATTCACAATCGACGGCACGGCTGACCCTGAGGGGATTATGGGTAAGCTTGGTGCTGAGCTTCCCGAGGAGGGCAAGTTCGACACAATGAGCGGCTTTATTGTGGAGCTGCTGGGACGTATCCCTGAGGAGGACGAAAATCCGACGGTTGATTACGGTGACATACGATTCACGGTGCTTCTTACCGAGGATAAATGCATAACAAAAATCAAGGCGCAGATTAACTGTATTGCTGACGAGGAAAATACAGCTGCTCAGAGCCTTGAAGGCAATATCAATAAAAACAATAATGAAAAATCAAAAAAGGAGAGCTTGAAAAATGAAGAAGAAAATTAGTCTTGTTCTTGCGTTTCTTATGGTTGCAACTATGCTTGCAGGCTGTAAGAAAACAGATGAGAGTGCTGAGGGACTTCCTGAGGTTGCAACCACAACCGCTATGTCTGAGCTTACTCAGATGACTATGGCTGAAACCGAGGAAACTACTGTTCCTGAGGTTACAACTACTACTGCTGAGGAAACAACAACTACAGAAGCTGAAACCACAACTGAGGCTGAAACAACTACAGTTTCTGCTGAAAGCGAGGAAACAACTACTGCTTCTTCCGCTTCCGAGACAGCGGCTTCCGAAACAACAACCGCTAAGCCTACCGAATGGAGCGAAACCGAAATCAGCGAAACTCTTTACGTTACTTCAAAGTGCTATTCAAGAGTAAAGGCAGTTGTAGGCTCCGAGTCCGTTAAGCAGTACGCAGTAGGTACAGAGGTAAACATTGTTGCTGCTACAGACACAGGCTACTACAAGCTTGCTGACGGCACCTTCATTCACTCCGATTACCTTTCCGATGAAAAGCCTGCAGCTACAACTACAGCCAAGAAGGAAGAGGAGAAAAAGGAAAATACACCTGATGATGAAAAGCCTTCTTCTTCCTCCAAGCCTATCAGCTCCTCCTACAAGAAGAACTATAAGGACAGATATCCTTATCAGCAGCTTAATTCCGATGAACAGGAGCTTTACGCTAATATCGTAGAGGCTGCCGAAAACTTCGAAAAGGAAGTTAAGGTTCCTGACGGAATGTACGGCGACGCTATCGACAAGGTTTATACTATTGTATATAACAACGAGCCTCAGCTTTTCTGGCTCTCCCTTTCATATCCTTCCCTCAGCTACACAACAGGCAACCTCAAGATGGAATATATGCTCAGCCGTGACGAGGCAGAGGACGTTCAGAAGGAAATCGATGCAACAGTTGCTGACGTAATGTCCGTTGTAGGCGGCTACTCCAGCACAGTAAGCCGTTTCAAGGCTATCTATGACTGGGTTATCCTCAACAATGACTTCTCCCTTCAGGGCAGCTTCGAAACATGTAGTGTTTACGACAGCCTTACAGGCGGCGGCACACTCCAGTGTCAGGGCTACGCTAAGACCTTCCAGTACCTCTGTGACGTTGCAGGTCTTGAATCCATGGTTGTAAACGGCAACAACACCGAAGGCAGCACTCACGCATGGAACGTTGTTTACTGCGATAACGGCTACTATATCGTTGATACAACATGGGGCGACCCAAGCGTTGATTACGACACAAACTATGTTCGTTATCTGTTCTTCCTTGCTAACGATGAGATGATTGAAAATACTCACCTCAACCCAGGTAACCCTATGAGAAAGAAATCTCAGCTTTACCTCTATGATGCTCCTGCTTGTACAAAGTCAGCTTGCTACTACTTCAAGGCTTACAACAAGGAGTACGACAACGTTGATGACGCTGTTGAAGCTATGTACGCTGAAATCAAGGCTGCTGTAAAGGCAGGCAGAAACGTTGCTCATATCAGAGTTACCGACCGCGATATCTGGGAAGCAGTAAGAAGCACTGACAACTGGAAGAAGTATCAGAAGTACGCAAGAGAGCTTTCCGATGACGTTGATAAGGTTCTTCTCCTTACAGCGCTTACGGAAGACATTAATGTAGTTCAGTTCGATATCGTTTATAAATAAAATTAAATCGGGGGCGGGGAGATTATTTTTCACTCTGCCCCTATGCCTATTTGAAAAAGAAAGGAAAATTTGCTATGAAGAATACAAGAAAAAAATATGCGGTTCTTGCTGTCCTTATGGCTGCTTCAATACTGATGGCAGGCTGCAGCGGCGGCAATGATGAGGGAACAGGCGAGGATACATCCATTTCCGTTAATGTTATTGGCGGCGAGGAAGGCTCCGATGCTCAGCAGGGCGCTTCTTCCGAAACTGTTGTTGTTACAGGCGATAACGGCGAGGTTATGACAGGCGTAAACGGTGATGTTCTTACCGAACCTGTAACAGAGGATACACCTGCTGAAACGCTCAATGAGGAGGATATTCTTGCGGCAATGACCACAACCTCTCCAGAGGAAAAGCCTCAGGTAAACGTAAGCCACAGCAGCGATGGTGTCCGCTACGCTTACAATACCCTCACCGATAAGGAAAAAGAGCTTTACGATACAATCGCTCAGGGTATCAAGGACCTTCGCTTCAAGGTTTGTGACGAGGACGCTTACACTCTTGAGGAATGGGTAAAGATTTACGGTCTCGTTTACAATCAGGAGCCTCAGCTTTTCTATATGGGCTCCAAGGTTAAGGTAGGCAAGCTGTTCTATCTCACAAAGGATACAGATGCTATCAACCAGATGCAGAAGGATATCGACGCTGTTGCTGATAAGCTTGTTGCTGAAGCAAACGGCAAGTCCTCTACATTCGACAAGCTGAAGGTTTTCCACGATTACCTCGCTCTTAACTCTACTTTCGAGCTTAAGGAAGACAACAGCAACGACTACAACGCTACAATCTACAATGCCTTCGGCAGCGGCGAGGCACAGGGCAATATCCAGTGCGCAGGCTACGCTAAGGCTGTTCAGTACCTCTGCGACAAGGCAGGTATCCCTTGTATGGTTGTAACAGGCGAAACCTCTGAAGGTCAGACTCACGCTTGGAACGTTGTTGACGTTGACGGCGAATGGTATAACTTCGACGTTACATGGGACGACCCAATTCTTTCAACTCCTGTTTACAACAACGTGCGCTACAACTACTTCCTTGTTCCCGATAAGGAAATCCACGATATCAGCCACTTCCGTGTAAGCCAGAAGAAAACTTCCAGCGGTAATTACATTACATACTTCACACCTCCTGCTTGTACAGCAAGCGCTGAAAACTACTTCATCAAGAATGACCTTGTTTATGATGACTTTGCTTCTGCTGAGGCTGCTCTCAAGGCTGCAATCGAAAAGGCTGCCAAGGACGGCTCAAGAACAGCTCAGGTAAGAGTTGCTTCAAAGGATATCTACAACAAGCTTTATGACTCAAGAAAGGCTTACAATGATTACGCAAAGGGCTTCAGCGGCGTAAAGGGTCTCAGCGACGTATGCAACGAAACTATGCTTATTATCGAGCTTGACGTTATCTATAACTAAGAGTATGAAAAAATTAATCGGCATTATCCTTGCAGTGTCTGTTGCGGTGATGATGACAGGGTGCACGGCGGTTGACGAAAGTCTCCGCAGCACGGCTGCCGAAACCGCTGCCGACGCTGTAAAGGAGGAAGCCTTTGTATCACCGATTTATGAAGCTCTCTCCGACGAGGAAAAGGAGCTTTACGAAAAGGTAAAGGAAGCGGTGCTGGGCTTCGACGAGTTCGTCAAGTTCGAGCCCGCTGTTCCACGTGAAACAATCAGAAAAATTTACCGTCTTGTTTATTCTCAGGAAAGAAATTATTTCTGGCTCAGCAATATTTTCTATGCTCCCGATAACGAGATTTCTATGCTGCGTCTGAATTATCTCTACGAGAAGGAGGACGCCGAAATCAAGCGCGCGGAGCTGGATTTTGCCGCTTCAACCATTATCGGCGGTATCCCTGAGGGTGCGACGGACTTCGATAAAATTGTTTATTTCCACGATAAAATTGTTACGGGCTGTACCTTTTCAACTGCTGAACAGCACGTCAATTCCGCTTACGGCGTTCTCGTTACGGGCTACGGTCAGTGCGAGGGCTATGCGGCGGCTTTGGCGCTTCTCTGCGATAAGGCAGGGATACCCAACTACATTGTCTGCGGCACAAACGCCGAGGGCAGCACGCACGCCTGGAACAAAATCCGCCTTGACGGTGAATGGTATAACGCTGACTGCACCTGGGACGACCCGATTTTAACAAGAAACGCTCCCGATTTCGTGCGCCACGATTACCTTATGGTGAAGGACTCGGAAATTGAGGGCAAAACCCATTTTACCGACGAGCTTTACAAGGACTTTACCAATTCCGACTCCGATAAGTATAACTACTTCATCGGCAAGGGTCTTATGTTTGACAGCGTTGAAACAGGTGTGGAGAATATCTCCGCTCAGATTAAGGACGCAGGTCTTTCGGGAAAGCGTGAGGCGGAAATCAGATTTTCCGATACAGATTTATACTACGCCGCCTTGGCAAGACTCTTCGACAGCGGCGAAATCAAGGACATTATTGAAGACACCAACGAAAAATACGGAACTAAAATCCGTTCCGCTTATATGCATAACAACGAGGATTTGTGTATCGTTCATATATCTCTTATTTACGAGGACGATGAATAATTTATGCAGAAAGGAGCCGTTCAATGAAAAAAAGCAAACTGTATATTCTGGCATTTTCGGCAATTCTTTCTGCCGTAATTATGGGCGGCTGCCGTAACGGACAGGAGCCCGACTGGGAGGAAACCCTGCCCAAGACAGTAACCGAAACTACCGTTCCAACAGTTATCTGCGACACGGTGGAAACTACTACTACAACCCCCGAGCCTACAATTGTTACCACGGAAAAAACCAAGCGCACCGCTTCTACCGAGCCTGCTGAGGAGCTTGCAACAACTCTCACTCCCGCAGAAAGCAAAACCGAGCCGACTCAGTCAACGGTGCCCACGGATATTCCCAATGTTCCCATTGAGGAGCATACAAGCTCAACCGCTTATGACCCGTCTATGGAGCTTAAACCCACAACAAATCCAAACGGGGAGATGCCCTCTTCGACAGCTGCTTCAACAACTGCCGAAAGCGCTGACAAAACAAGCGGCTCAGACAGCACAAACAGCTCCAAAAACACAGGCGAAACAACCTCCGACACGAACTCCGACACGAGTTTAGATACAGAGGGGGAAAAGGTCGGTAAGATTTATTCCTCCGACGAAATTCTCCGCCCGTACAGCTATAACCAGCTGAACGAAAAGCAGCAGTATATCTACGACGCTGTTATTACAGCTGCCGAAAGACTGAAAACCGACGTGCCCCTATCAAAGGTAATGGATATTTCCGCCGATGACTACTGCGAAGTTTATCAGCAGATTTACAACGATGAACACGCAATGTTCTATATCGACACAAAAATGCAGTACGCTATGAACAATAACACCAAGAAGCTTGCTTCGGCGATTATTTTCTACAAGTACAGCGAGGAAAAAATCCGTGAAATGCAGGCGGAAATCGACGCTGAGGTAAAGAAAATCCTTGACGGAGTTACTCCCGATATGACGGAATATGACATAGTGAAGCATTTCCACGACTCTATCGCTTCTACGGTTGTTTACGACGAAAGCGCTGAAAACTGCCGTGATATCTACGGCGTTTTCGTGGATAAGAAAGCCATCTGCGGCGGATACTCAAAGGCTTTTTCCTACCTTTGCGACAAGGTTGGAATTGAAACCGCTACCGTTACAGGCGACGCCGATGGCGAAGCACATATGTGGAATATGGTTAAAATCGATGGTCAGTGGTACAATATCGACGTAACCTACGCTGTAACCGAGTCAGAGGTAGGCAGCTACATCAGATACGATTATTTCTGCGTAACGGACGAAATGCTTGCCGACAGCCGCACCGTTTACGAACAGATTTACACCTACCCCGAAGCGGTTTCCGACGAATGCAGCTACTATGTGAAAAACGGTCTTGTTGCGGACAGCTGGGCTGACGCAAGGGCTATGCTTATAAATCAGATTGTGGAGGTAAGCAAAACCGATAATTTTGTGGTGCAGATTAAATGCTCCTCAAAGAAAGCCTATGATGATGTGGTTTACAGACTTTTCGATGTTTCCCAGAAGGAGGCTATCAAGGTTTTTGAAGAAGCACTCCCCGATGCTGAAAAGAAATATGACTGCAATACCGTAAACTACAGTCAGGATAAAAATTCTCATGTTGTAAAGCTGTTCCTTAAATATACAGAATAACTTTTTCTTCTCCGAAAGGGGTGATGGAAATTTGCATAAGCGTTTTTTCGCAGCAGCAGCGGCTGTTTGCCTGCTTGTAACAGGCTGCTCCGATGAACAGACCGATGACGAGTATAAGGTATTCTCAAACGGAACTTACGTTGTCGAGGAGGAAAAAACCGCCGAAAACAGCAGCCCCCAGTTCAACTATGCGGATTTCTATATCCCTGATGGAATGCTTTTGAATTACTACAGCAGCAGCTTCACCGAAACCGAAAAGGAGCTTTACGATAATATCCTGAAGGTTCTCGGTACGCTTGAAGATAAGACTCCCCTTGAAATGAACGCTTCCGTTTACGAAAAAATTCTCAAAGCCATAAGAATTGAAAATCTCGCCTTTCCTCACGTAAAAAAATACTGGACGGAGTACAACGGCGAATTTGAGGTTGTGTTCAATTATCGTATGACAGCCGACGAAATAAGCAGTATGAATATGGCTGCGGAAAAGGCTGCAAAAAACATTATCGCTCAGCTTACACCCGATATGGACGATTATGAAAAGCTGAAATTTTTCCACGATTACCTGATACTCAACTGCGAAACCGATAAGAATTATGCCTTTGCAGACACGGTTTACGGTGCTCTTGTGGAAAAAAAGGCGCTTTGCGAGGGCTACTCAAAGGCTTTCTCTTACCTTTGCAATCTTGCAGGGATTGAAAATGTTCTTGTTACAGGCGAAACCTACGTTGCACATATGTGGAATATGGTCAAGCTTGACGGTAACTGGTATCACGTTGACGTTACATGGGATAAGTCCGATGACCAGCTTCACAAGGTTTTCCCCGATGTTGTTTTGTATCAGTATTTTATGGTTACGGACGCTGTTATCAGAAACACTCATACCGTGTATACTCAGCCCTTTACTCCGCCTCAGGCTTTCGGCACAGCCGAAAACTATTTTGTCCGTGAAGGAGCTGATATTTCCTCCCGTGAGGAGCTTCTCACCGTTTCGGAAAACGCTATCCTCAGCGCTGTTCAGAACGGAAAATCAAGCGCTATGGTGAAGTTTGACTCAACCGATGTTATGATAGCCTGCACAAATGATTTGAATAATCAGATGCTGTTTAACCCTATCATCGAAAAAGCCAGCCTCGAATACGGACGCAATATCAAGCTCAGCTGGACAGGTTTCTATGAGCAGTATCGCATATTAACCTTCATAATCGAATATATAGACTAACATAGCTTACGGAAATCTATTGAGGAGACTTTTTGCAGAAGTTTTCTTCAAACTCTCTGAGTCTTATAATGTAAAATACCCATATAGGGCAACTGCCCTATATGGGTATTTTAGACTAAAAGTCTTTGGAAAGGGGTTTGGGGAAGAACCTTTCTTCAGAAAGGTTTTCCCCAATGGGTTACCTTAAACTATGTTAATTATGTATCAATTGTTGATTTATTGGGAGATATGTGATATAATGGAATAAGTATGTATTGGTGCACACTAATATTTTTTAAAAGAAGGATTTGTTATGTCTAAAAATTATGACGTCATAATCGCAGGTACGGGCGCAGGGGGACTTTACTCCGCAATCAATCTTCCTGCAAATCTGAAGGTACTGCTTATTACAAAGCGTGAGCTTATTTTGTGCAACTCGGCTTTGGCGCAGGGCGGTATTGCTGCTGTTTACAAGCCTGAGGACGACAGCACTCGTCTGCACACAAACGATACTCTCATCGCAGGCGGCTTCAAAAACAATCCTGACAGTCTGAAAATCCTTGTTACCGAGGCTGAAAAGGAAATCGAAAAAATTATTTCTCTTGGCGTTGACTTCGATAAGGACGAAAACGGCAAGCTTCATCGTACACTTGAAGGCGGACACTCCCGCCGCCGCATTTTCCACCATAAGGACTCCACAGGCTTTGAAATCACAACAAAGCTTCAGACCGCTGTAAAGGCAATGGACAACGTGGATATCCTCGAAAATGCGCTTCTGTGCAGAATCAAGAAAACTTCCACAGGCTTCTCTGCCGATATTTCCGTAAACGAAGTGCACGAAACCTTCAACAGCCGTTACTTCATTATGGCAACAGGCGGTATCGGACGTGTTTACGACTTCACAACCAACTCCGCAATCGCTACGGGTGACGGAATTGCCCTTGCACACGAAATGGGTGCGCACATCAAAAATCTTTCCCTTATCCAGTTCCACCCAACAGCCTTCAACAACAAGCATACCCGTGAGTGCTTCCTTATTTCCGAGGCTGTAAGAGGTGAGGGTGCTTACCTGCGCAACAAGGACAAGGAACGCTTTATGCAGAATTACGACGAGCGGCTTGAGCTTGCACCGAGAGATGTTGTTTCCCACGCAATCGTAACTGAGGGCAGACGTCTTGATTCAGACGAATTCTATCTTGATATCACACATAAAGACCCCGAATTCCTGAAAAACCGTTTCCCGATGATTTACAAGTATCTGCTGAGTCAGGGCATTGATATGACCAAGGATATGATTCCGATTTATCCTTGTCAGCACTACTTAATGGGCGGTATCAACGTAAATACAAAGTCTATGACCTCCGTTGACGGTCTTTACGCAGTAGGTGAATGCAGCCACACAGGCGTTCACGGCAACAACCGACTTGCTTCAAACTCCCTGCTTGAAGCTCTCGTTTTCGGCAGACAGGCTGCTGAGGATATTGCTGAAAAAATCGACACAACTCTCCCTCTTGACCAGCTTGAAGAATACAAGTTTGAAATAAGCGAAAAGGCTGTTCCAATTCCGCAGGGCATAAGAACGGAAATCCGTCACATTATGCAGAAGTCATATTTTGTTATACCAAATATGCAGGGCGCTGTAGCAGGCTTTGAGAGAATTGCTGAAATCAAGCGTATGCTGGACGAGAATGATTACGTAATCGACCATAACTACGTTGAAGCCAAGTCCCTTGCAACAGTAGCATATCTGATACTTAAAGAAGTAATATAAAAATCCCGATTTATTGGAGAGATTATGGAAACCCACTGGGGAAAACCTTTCTGAGGAAAGGTTCTTCCCCAGACCCCTTTCCAAAGACTTTTAGTCTAAAATACCCATATATGGCTTTATGCCATATATGGGTATTTTACATTAGAAGGCTCAGAGAGTTTGAA
>JAZSHA010000086.1:0-5380 GCA_045533025.1 Oscillospiraceae bacterium | reverse complement strand
GAAAAGCTGAGTACCTATTATAATGGGCATTATGGTATGTGGCAGTATAGTGATGAAGGTAAAATAGATGGCATTGATGAAGATGTTGACCTTAACTATGCATATAAGGACTATGCTGAGACAATTGATAAATTTGGTTTGAATAAGTAAAATTAAGGCTACATAAGAAATTTTCTTATGTAGCCTTTTTACAAAATATAAAGGGTATCGTTTCCGATACCCTAATTTATTAAATGATACTGAGGAGTACGCCTGCTGCAACAGCAGAACCAATAACACCTGCAACATTTGGACCCATAGCGTGCATAAGCAGAAAGTTTGTTGGCTTTTCCTGAGCACCAACCTTCTGTGAAACACGAGCAGCCATCGGAACAGCAGATACGCCCGCAGAACCGATAAGTGGATTAACCTTACCCTTTGTAGCAACATACATAAGCTTACCAAAAAGTACGCCAGCAGCTGTACCAATAGAAAATGCGATAACACCAAGAATAATAACCTTTGCAAAAGAAGCATTAAGGATATATTCAGCCTTTGTTGTAGCACCAACAGATACACCAAGAAAAATTGTAACAATATTCATAAGCGCATTCTGAGCTGTATCAACAAGTCTCTGACAAACACCGCTTTCCTTGAGAAGGTTACCAAGCATAAGCATACCAACCAATGGAGCAGCAGATGGAACAAGAAGGGAAACTACAATTGTAACAATAATAGGGAACAGAATTTTTTCGGTCTGTGAAACAGTTCTAAGCTGTTCCATTACAACTCCGCGTTCTTTCTTTGTTGTAAGAGCCTTCATAATAGGAGGCTGAATAATCGGAACAAGCGCCATATAAGTATAAGCCGCAAGTGCAATAGTACCTGTATTAATTGTATCAGTCGGCTTCAGAAGCTTACTTGATACGTAAATAGCTGTCGGACCGTCAGCGCCACCGATGATTGCGATAGAACCACATTCTGTAGGGGACATACCGAGAAGGGCAGCACCGATAAATGTGAAGAAGATGCCAGCCTGAGCAGCAGCACCGAGAAGGAAACTCTTAGGATTAGCAATAAGAGCAGAGAAGTCAGTCATACAGCCAATTCCAAGGAAGATGAGCGGCGGATAAAGCTGCAATTTAACACCAAGGTATAATAAGTCGAGAAGACCACCATTTGTAAGAACATTTACAACATCAATATGACCAGCTTCATCAATTACAAAAAACTCAGGATGGTACAATTCTGCACCTGGGAGGTTTGTAAGGAGCATACCGAATGAAATAGGAAGCAGAAGCAAAGGTTCAAAATTCTTTGCAATAGCAAGGTACATAAAAACAAAAGAAATTAAAATCATTATAATTTCTTTTATTCCAATGTTCATAAAGCCACTGTCATTAGCAAGTCCCACAATGGCGTCTTTAAAAACATCAAACATTTGGATAATTCCTTTCTGTACTGAAATAATGCATTTACTCAAAATGGGGAGGTTGATTCATTAAGACCTGCCATAGCCCATGCATTTCTTGATGGACGAGCATTATTTGCAGCCTTGATAGATTTGATTTTATATGTCGTATTGTCAGCAATTCCCATCATAGCAACTGCAGCGGCAATTGCAGCAACAACTTCAGTGTCATCAGATATAGCATCAAATCCGTTGTTAACGGAAGCTATATCAACTGTTTTTGAATGGAATTCAACAGTTTTGTTTTTTTTTGACTTGTCAATTGCTGAAAAAATCTTTCCGACAATGCTGATGAAAGCGATAAGTAAAATCAGACCAAGGAATACAACAACAAGACCTGTAATTACAACTGCCCATACATAAGACATTTCCATTTGCATTTCCATAGAAAAACCTCCTTTAATCAATATCTAATTTATTATACCTCATTTTGAGAATTATTGCAAGATGTTTTTGCTGAATTTTATCATATATTCAAATTTTTTCTGTATCTTATCCATTATCATACGATTTAATAATTTTTTAATTATTTTTTACAATGATTAACTATCAAAAATTTGTCAAATAATTTATATTGATATTATGTTTTAAGAAAGGAAGTATAAAATGGAAAAATTATTGGATTTTATTGATAGCCTTGCTGAAAGAATTCTTAATTATTTGCCGACATTATTCTGGGCAATTGTTATATTTATTGCAGGAAGTATACTAAACAGAATTATAATGAATATTTTTGCGAAGGGTGTTGAAAAAACAAGACTCGACAGGACAGTGCACAAGTTCCTTGCATCTGTAATTAAAATTCTAATTACAGCTCTTACTCTTATTATTGTTCTTACTGTTCTTGGAATTCCCATGACTTCAATAATAACAGTGCTTGGTACAGCAGGTGTTGCGGTAGGTCTTGCGCTTAAAGACAGCTTATCAAATGTTGCAGGTGGAGTACTCCTTCTTATTAATCGAACAATCAAAGTGGGTGATTATGTTCAGATTGATTCCTACGAAGGAACTGTTGACGAAATATCTATATTGTATACTAAGCTTACAACGGTAGATAATAAGGACATATTCTTCCCGAATGGTTTGATAGCAACATCACCTTTCATAAACTTTAGCAGTGAAGGCAAAAGAAGAGTTGACCAGATATTCAGCATTTCCTATGATAATGACTATAAGAAAGCAATTGAAGCAATCAGAAGTGTAATTAACGAGAATAAACTTGTCCTTAAAAATGAAGAAATATTCGTACGTCTTAGCGAACTTGCTTCCAGTTCACTGGATATTAAAGTTAGAGTATGGACAAAAAATTCCGACTATTGGGCAGTATATTATGATTTATTGGAACAAATCAAGGATAAGTTTGATGAAGAAGGAATATCTATCCCTTATAATCAGCTTGATGTACACGTTATTGATAACAAATAATAAAACGGACTGTTGTATAAAAAACAACAGTCCATAATTTTATATATCAAGAAGTGCCGCCATATCGTAAAGCCCTGCTGATTGTCCTGCAAGAAAAATAGCTGCGTTTACTGCACCGACCGCAAAAACTTCTTTAGAAGCAGCAGAGTGGGAAAGCGTAATAACCTCATCACGTCCTGCGAAAATTACTTCGTGTTCACCAACAATTGTTCCACCTCTGATAGCGTGCATACCGATTTCATTCTTTTCACGTTTTTTACGTTGTGAATGTCTATCATAAACATACTGATACTTGTTATCAAGTGTTTCATTTATTGCATTTGCAAGCATAATAGCAGTACCACTTGGAGCATCAATTTTTTGGTTGTGATGCTTTTCAAGTATTTCGATATCAAACTGACCTCCAAGAACACTTGCAGCAGCCTTTGCAAGCTTGCAAAGTAAATTGATACCAAGTGACATATTAAAGGTAAAGAAAACAGGTATCTGTTCAGCCGCCTTCTTGATTTTAGCAATCTGCTCATCATCATAGCCTGTTGTTGCAAAAACAATTGCTGTACCTGTTGAAAGTCCATATTCAAGCAAATCATCAAGTGCAGAAGGATGAGAAAAATCAATTATAACATCAGGTTTTTCAGTAAGTTCCTTTGGTTCATAATAAATAGGAAAGCTGTTATTTGGTGCAGTATTATGGTCAATACCCGAAATAATTTCACAGTCGGAACGTTCACTGATAACAGAAGTGATTACTTTGCCCATTTTACCATTTGCACCTGTAAGTGTAACCTTAACCATTTTTATCATTCCTTTCGATTTATAAATACGGCAGTGTAAAGTTATATACTTGTACACTGCCGTTTGTAGTTACTTGATTAAACCAACCTTTTTCATAGAAGCCGCAAGCTTATCAATCTTGCTCTGCTCCATTTTGATAAGAGGCAGTCTGCATTCACCTGCATTGAAGCCCATAAGGTTCATAGCTTCCTTTACAGGAATTGGATTAACATCAATAAACAGATTGTTTGCAAGTTCAAGATACTTTATCTGCATTTTTGCAGCTTCAAGAACATTATTTTCAAGGCAAAGCTTTGTCATTTCGTGGGTTTCCTTAGGAAGTACATTGGAAAGTACACTGATTACACCCTTACCGCCGAGAGCCATAATAGGAACAATCTGGTCATCATTTCCGCTGTACACATCAAGGTCATCACCGCAAGCTTCAATAATCTGAGCAATTGTGGAAAGATTACCGCTTGCTTCCTTTGCAGCAACAATATTCTTGTGCTTTGAAAGTGTAACATAAGTATCAACAGCAATGTTTGTACCTGTTCTTGAAGGTACATTATAAAGAATAATAGGAATATTTACGCTATCAGCAATAGCTGTAAAGTGAGCAACCAGACCACGCTGCGAAGTCTTGTTGTAATAAGGTGTAACAACGAGAAGTGCATCAGCACCGAGCTCTTCGGCATGCTTGGAAAGAGCAACAGCATACTTTGTATCGTTGCTTCCTGTGCCTGCAATAACAGGAACACGCTTGTTTACTCGATTAACGCAATAACGAATAGCTTCAATATGCTCATCATCAGTCATTGTAGCGGATTCACCTGTAGTACCGCAAACGATAATTGCATCGGTACCGTTTTCAATCTGGAAATCAATAATTCTTCCGAATTCTTCCCAGTTGATAGAGCCGTCAGCGTTCATTGGAGTAATAATAGCAACTCCGGCGCCGGTAAAAATTGTATTTTTCATAAATATTACTCCTTAATAGAATAGTAGGGAATACTCAAATTAATCAAAATAACCCTTTGCAGCAAGAAGCACAGCCATAAGAACAGCACCGCCAGCTGCACCACGAAGTGTGTTGTGTGAGAGGCAAACAAACTTGTAATCATACTGTGTATCTTCACGAAGACGACCGATGGAAACAGCCATACCGTTTTCGAGATTTCTGTCAAGCTTAGCCTGTGGACGGTTGTCTTCTTCAAAATAGTTGAGGAACTGCTTTGGAGCGGATGGAAGTTCAAGTTCCTGTGGAACACCGCTGAAATTCTTCCAAGCTTCAAGCATCTGTTCCTTAGTTGGCTTCTTTTCAAATGAAGCAAATACAGCAGCTGTGTGACCATCTGAAACAGGTACACGGAGACACTGAGCTGTGATAGAAGGAGTTGTAGCGTTTACAATCTTGTCGCCTTCAATCTTACCCCAAATCTTGAGTGGCTCCTGCTCAGACTTTTCTTCTTCGCCGCCGATGAAAGGAATGATGTTATCAACGATTTCAGGCATTGTTTCAAAAGTCTTGCCTGCACCGCTGATAGCCTGATATGTACATACGAGAGCCTTTGTTACGCCAAATTCAGCCATAAGTGGGTGAAGTGCAGGAACATAGCTCTGGAGAGAACAGTTGGACTTAACAGCAATAAAGCCGCGCTTTGTGCCAAGACGTTCACGCTGAGCCTTGATGATTTCAATATGGTCAGGGTTAATCTCAGGAACTACCAT
>JAZSHA010000124.1:0-2877 GCA_045533025.1 Oscillospiraceae bacterium | reverse complement strand
GCTTCATTTACATCACGGAATACCTTTCCTCCGCCCTTTTCAAGATACTGACCGTTCTCATCCTTTTCTTCCTTCTTCATTGTAAGGTAGTAGGAACCGAGAACCATGTCCTGTGAAGGAACTGCAACAGGACGTCCGTCGGAAGGCTTGAGGAGGTTGTTTGCGGCAAGCATAAGGAAACGAGCTTCAGCTTGTGCTTCTGCGGAAAGTGGGAGGTGAACAGCCATCTGGTCACCGTCGAAGTCGGCATTGAACGCTGTACATACCAGCGGGTGGAGCTTGATAGCTCTGCCTTCTACGAGAATTGGTTCGAATGCCTGAATACCGAGTCTGTGAAGCGTAGGGGCACGGTTAAGGAATACAGGATGGTCCTTAATTACGTTTTCGAGTGCATCCCACACATCATTCTCAGCTCTGTCTACCTTTTTACGGGCAGACTTGATATTTGTAGCCTTGCCTGTATCAACAAGGCGCTTCATAACGAAAGGCTTGAAGAGTTCGAGTGCCATTTTCTTAGGAAGACCGCACTGGAACATCTTGAGTTCAGGACCAACTACGATAACGGAACGACCGGAGTAGTCAACACGCTTACCGAGAAGGTTCTGACGGAAACGGCCCTGCTTACCCTTGAGCATATCGGAAAGAGACTTGAGGGCACGGTTATTAGGACCGGTAACAGGTCTGCCGTGTCTGCCGTTGTCGATAAGTGCGTCAACAGCTTCCTGAAGCATTCTCTTTTCGTTTCTGATGATGATATCAGGAGCTTCGAGTTCAAGCATTTTCTTGAGACGGTTATTTCTGTTGATAACACGTCTGTAGAGGTCATTAAGGTCGGAAGTAGCATATCTGCCGCCGTCCAGCATAACCATAGGACGGATATCAGGAGGGATAACAGGAACTGCATCGAGAATCATCCACTCGGGCTTATTGCCAGAGAGACGGAAAGCCTCGATGATTTCAAGTCTCTTGAGGAGCTTGATTTTCTTCTGTCCCGGAGGAAGCTCTGCAAGCTCAGACTTGAGTTCATTTGCAGCTGCAACGAGGTTATTTGTCCAGTTTGCCTTATCAGCGATTTCATTGTACTCACCGTTAGCATTTGCTGCTTCAAGGTTTTCAAAGAAAATCTTTTCAATATACTGTGAACCTGTTTCAACTGTAATGAGAGTGCCCTGCTCTTCTGCCTGTCTTCTGTTGAACGGAATAATTTCCTCGGTATAGGTTGTTCTGGAAACAACATCACCAATATTATAATTCTCGTTTTCTGCGTTATCGGAAATTACAAAATAACGCTTAGCGAGGAAGTCCTTAATCTGTTCCTCGTCGATACCTGTAACCTTAGCAAATTCGCTGAGGTGCTGCATAATATAGGTATCGTATCTATCAGGGTTATACTCATCGAGGAGTTCCTTGATAGCTTCTGCACCCATTTCTGCAACGAAATCGTCCTCGTACTTTTCACGCATATCAGCATATTCCTTTTCGGTAAGGAGCTGCTTCTTTACGAGTTCAGTATTACCCGAGTCGATAACGATATATTTTGTGAAGTAAAGAACCTCTTCGAGGCGCTTCTGGGATACTTCGATAACCTGACCGATTCTGGAAGGTGTACCCTTGAAGTACCAGATGTGGGAAACAGGAGCAGCAAGCTCGATGTGACCCATACGCTCACGACGAACCTTGGCACGTGTTACTTCAACGCCGCAGCGGTCGCAGACTTTACCCTTGTAGCGGATTTTCTTATACTTACCGCAGTGGCATTCCCAGTCCTTCTGAGGTCCAAAAATTCTTTCGCAGAAAAGACCGTCACGCTCAGGCTTCTGAGTTCTGTAGTTAATTGTTTCAGGTCTTTCAACCACGCCGTGAGACCATTTTCTGATCTGCTCAGGGGAAGCAAGACCGATTTTTATAGATTCAAAAGTATTGAATTCCAAATATAACACTCCTTTAAACTGTTGTTTCAATGAGAAGCGATGTTCCGTCCCGATTTACACGGGACAGAACCGAGTGTATTAAGCATCAGATAAGGTCGTCGTCATCGTCGAAGGAATAATCTTCCTCGTCCTCATCGTCACCGTCATAATCACCGTAATCGTCATCGTCGCCGTCCTCCAGCGAGAAGCCGTCATCAAAATCGCCTTCTTCAACGATTGCGTCCATATCATCTGCGTCTGAAACAGGAGGTGGAATAATATCGTCATCGTCCTCAAATGTCTGCTTGAGGTCGATTTCTTCGTCATTTTCGTCAAGAACCTTAACATCGAGACAGAGAGACTGAAGTTCCTTGATGAGTACCTTGAAGGACTCAGGAATACCAGGCTTAGGAACATTCTGACCCTTAACAATTGCCACATAGGTCTTTACACGTCCGACTGTATCGTCAGACTTGACAGTAAGGATTTCCTGAAGTGTATATGCCGCACCGTAACCTCCCAGTGCCCAAACTTCCATTTCACCAAAACGCTGACCGCCGAACTGTGCCTTACCACCGAGAGGCTGCTGAGTAACCAGTGAGTAAGGACCAACGGAACGAGCGTGGATTTTATCATCAACGAGGTGGTGGAGCTTGAGATAATACATATAACCAACAGTTACAGGGTTATCAAACTTATCGCCTGTACGTCCATCATAAAGGATTGTTTTACCGTCTTCTCTCATACCTGCTGCCTTGAAGCACTCACGGATATCATCTTCGTGTGCGCCGTCAAATACAGGAGTCATAATCTTCCAGCCGAGCTCCTTAGCCGCCATACCGAGGTGAACCTCGAGAACCTGACCGATGTTCATACGGGAAGGTACGCCCAGAGGGTTAAGAACGATATCCAGCGGTGTACCGTCAGGAAGGAATGGCATATCTTCGGATTTAAGGATACGGGAAAC
>JAZSHA010000026.1:0-11291 GCA_045533025.1 Oscillospiraceae bacterium | reverse complement strand
ATTTTTGTGTTTCATCTGCTCAACAATGGTACAAAAATGGTACATTTCCGCTTTTAAAAGGCGGATTTTTTCTTTGAAATGTACACATAAATGGTACCTATTCTGTCCATCCGCTTGTTAATTACAAATTGTAAGTGTTTTTATTTATATAATTACCTGTTTTTATCCTACTAACAAAAAGGGGAAACCAGTCGGTTTCCCCACAAAAATCAAATTCAAATCTTCTCAAACGCCTGCTTGACGTCCTCAAGGATATCCTCAACATTCTCAAGACCAACGGAGAATCTGATAAGACCGCCGTCAATGCCAGCCGCAACAAGCTGTTCGTCAGTAAGCTGACGGTGTGTTGCGGAAGCTGGGTGAAGCACACAAGTACGGATATCTGCAACGTGTACCTCGTTGGAAGCAAGTGTCAGGCTGTCCATGAACTTGACAGCTGTGTCACGTCCGCCCTTGATGGAGAAGGAGATAACACCGCTTGTTCCAAGTGGAAGATACTTTTCAGCAAGTGCGTGGTACTTGTCGCTTTCGAGTCCCGGGTAGGAAACGAAGTTAACCTTGCCTGTGGACTCAATGAACTTGGCAACCTTGATTGCGTTTTCGCAGTACTGCTTCATTCTTACGTGGAGAGTTTCAAGACCGAGATTGAGCAGGAAGGAGCTGTTTGCAGCTGGGTAACAGCCGAAATCTCTCATCAGCTGCATTCTTGCCTTTGTGATAAACGGAGCAGCCGCATAGTCCTTTGTGTAAACAATGCCGTGATAGCTTTCGTCAGGTTCAGTCATGCAAGGGAACTTGCCGTTTGTCCAGTCAAACTTGCCGCTGTCAACAATTACACCGCCGACCTGTACAGCGTGACCGTCCATGTACTTGGAAGTGGAGTGGATAACAATGTCAGCGCCCCATTCGATAGGACGGCAGAGGATAGGAGTAGCAAAAGTGTTGTCGATAATAAGCGGACAGCCGTGTGCGTGTGCAGCCTTTGCCCACTTTTCAATATCAAGTACAGTAAGTGCAGGGTTAGCAATTGTTTCGCCGAAAACAGCCTTTGTGTTTTCCTTGAATGCAGCGTTGAGTTCTTCTTCAGTAGCGTCAACGTCAACCCAGATGCACTCGATACCCATTCTCTTGAGTGTTACACCGAAAAGATTGATTGTGCCGCCGTAAATGGAGGAGGAAGCAATAAAGCTGTCGCCTGCCTCACAGATGTTGAGAATAGAGAGAAGGGAAGCCGCCTGACCGCTTGATGTGCACATTGCAGCAACACCGCCCTCGAGAGCAGCAATCTTCTTTTCAACAGCGTCAGTTGTAGGGTTTTCGAAACGGGAGTAAATAAGGCTCTTTGTTGGGTCATCAAAAACAGCCGCAACATCGTCTGTGGAGTCGTAAACGTAAGTTGTGCTCTGAACGATAGGCATTACTCTTGGCTCGCCGTTCTTAGGAGTATAGCCTGCGTGGAGGCATTTGGTTTCAATTTTAGCGTTTGGATTAAGTTCTTTCATAGCATTTATTCCTTTCCAGTAATAAAATTCCAAAAATAATTATATCACATCTTGCACGTTATTGCAAGATTTTTCTTTGTCAGCGAAATAATCTTCACGAAGTATCGAACGATAGCTTATGTCCAGCAGTTCACCTGACGTCGCACGGAAAAACTGTCTGAACGTGCCGTCAAGTGTAAGCCCACACTTTTCCATAACCTTGCCCGAAGCAGGATTTTTTACAGCGTGAGCAGCACGAATCTGATTGAAGCCGATTTCCTCAAAAAGATACTTTATAACAGCCTTGAAAGCTTCCGTCATAATACCCTTGCTCCAGTGCGCCTTTCCGATGCAGTAACCAATTTCCGCCGCATCAATGTTAGCGTGAATGTGGCAGACATCAATGCTTCCAATCGGCTCACCAGTTTCTTTCAGCACGATAATCCAGTTGTAGCGTGACAACTCGTTATACTCCGATACCCATAGATTTATAATAGCCTCCGTGTCAGAAATACTGCGATGAGCGTTCCAGGTCAGGAACTTCGCAACCTCACGATCACTTGCCCAGTTTCTGAACATCAGCTCAGCGTCAGTGCTCCTGTATTGCCGCAAAATCAAACGGTCAGTTTCTATAGTCTTGCTTCCTTTATGGTTAAGCATAAAATCATCTCCTTATAATTCTGTAAATCAAATCGGGCAGAACAACCCTTCTCGCTCTGTCGTAAATTTCCTGTACCTCGTCGCTTCTTCCAACCAGCGGAATACCCGTTGCAGAGTTGTCCGAAACAACAAGCAAAGCAATCGCAGGAATTTCCATAAGCTTTGCAACAGCATAAAATACCGAGGTTTCCATCTCAATCAGGTCAGTGCCGAATGAACGTATCTCATCAAGATGTGTGTACTCCATAATAATAGAGTCCGTGCAGAAAACGCTTGCCATTTTTACTGTGTAGCCACTTTCCATTGCAAACTCAACAATACTGTCAACGTATTCCTTATCGGGATAAATTTTCTCAAATGGTACGTAATCACGCAGGCTGTCTTTGAGGTAAGTATTTGCCAGCGTGCCTGCAATCGAATAGCTCGGCGTGCAAATGTCACCAATGTCAAACTCCGCTTTCAGTGCACCAACCGCACCTACAAAAATAAGCTTCTTGAAGCTGAGTTCAGCACAAATCATCAAATAATCAAGCATATTACAACCGCCTGCCGCAGTTTTTATCCAAGCAATTTTCAGTCCGTCACGCTCAACAAGATAACCCGCACAGTAGCTTTGCGAGCCAAGCTCGGTAATCTTAAAGCTGTCGTCACGGATAAGCTTGTACGGCGTAAAGGACGGTGCAACAACCAGTGCATCGTACTCAACGCTGCTGTCAAGACCGAAGTTTATGTAAGCAAGGTCTGCTGTGTTGTATTTGTGACCTTTGTCAAGAATTTTTCGTATTTTGTCTGTCATAATAATCCTCCCTTTCCAACTCCATCTCTATGCATTTCCATTCATCGCCCAAAAGTTCAATTGAGTAACATTCTCCATTTTCCGTAAAGCCTGCCGCCTTGTAGCAATGATAAGCAGGTGCGTTGTTTTCAAAAACTCCAAGTGTAACCTTTTCCGCACCCATAATTTCAAATGCCATTTTCAAAGTTAGCTTCAGCATTTCCTTTCCGTAACCCTTGCCGCGTCTTGTGTCATCAACAATTACAAACCCAAAGCGCAACACTTTTCTTCCCTCATCAGTGTAACGCAGAATAAGGTGTCCAACAACATCATTTCCGTCCAAAGCAGTAATAGGGTAAAAGTTGTCAGCATCGGAGCAATCCCCGTTGTTGCCGAAATATTTGTCATTCATATCATCAGCCGTGATAGGGAAGTGTGTCCATCTGTCCGAACACCACTTTCTGAAACTGATTTCGTCCTTGCACCAAGTAACAATAGTTTTAGCATCACAGCCCTTGTATTGTCTTAATCTAAGCATAAAATCCTCCAATCAATTCCGCATTCCGAATTACGAATTCCTAATTAAATCTTAGCTTCCATCGGAGTAGACCGTACTCCGTCAATAACGTTCTCCATATCGGTTTCCTTGAAGCCGATTGCACGGTAAAACGGCAGCCCGTAAGGACTTGCATTAACCGTGATTTTTTTTTTCAGATGCAAAGCAGCATACTTTTTCGCCTGAGCGAAAAGCATTCGCCCAATCCCCTGACGGTGAAAATCGCCCATTACGAAAAGCAGACTTATATGACTGTTGTCACGCATCGCAAGCATTCCCACAAGCTGATTTTCGCAGTAACAGCCCCACACAACAAAGCTGCCGTCCTCAATCATTTCCTTGACTCGTCTGCCCCAGATGAAACTTTTGAAGCTTTCCACACCGCGGGGAGGAAAGTCGGGCGCTTCAAACTGCATGAATACGTCCTCCGCAAGCTGTAACGAAGCTCGAATATCCTCTTTTGCGACAAGCCTTTTTATCTCAAATCTGCCCTCAATGATAACCTCGGAAGCGGATTTTTTCTTGCTGAATAACATACAACCAGTCCTTTCAGAAAATAAAAACAGCGGTCTGAAACAATTGCTTCAGACCGCTTTATGCCAAAATATTACAGATTATCCGCAAATTTCAGAGCATAGCGACCTAAAGCCATTGCACATAACGTACATGACTGCCATCACCATATTCACTCTGTATGCGAATGTTCTGTTCATATCGGTGTATCCTTTCGTTGATTTTTGTATCAGTATAAAACTAAAACGCAATTAAACTGTAGACAAAAAACTTCTCATAATCCATATAAAACTGTTTTCAACAGTTACGAGATTATGCTCGTTTTTTGTACAGTTTTTAATTGCGTTTTAGTATAATACTAAATTCAAGATTTGTCAAGGGGTAAATGAAAATTTTATAAAATTATTTCCGAGTCAAAGTATTGCTCCTGAAAATGAAGCTGTTTTGCAATTTCTTCTTTGGTAAACGTCATTCCGTCAGGTGCACATACCCACTTTTCCTCCACATCATCGCTCCTGTGCACAATAGCAATAACCCGCCCCGTGAAGCTTTCCACGGGCTTGTCAACACCGAGAATGTAAACGTCCTGTTCTTCGCCGTCGGGAGCGATAATTCCCTCTACATAGCCATAGTTTATTGGGTAATACATATCTGAGTGTTTCGGGTGATACGACCCCAGCGGACGGTCAACGGTTACCGTTACGGTTTTACCAATCATTTTGCAAGCCTCCTCTGCTTTTTCAGGACTTAAATTATACAACGGAAACCATTGGTTGTCAAGGCGGAATAATTGCTCAATTCAATTGACTTTTTGCAGGAAATGTTGTATAATAATTTATTGTGAATAATTGTACCTTTTCGGCGTAAAATAACCTTGTAATAAAATTAAATGCGAGGATTTTTTATGTCGGAAAAAGAGAAGAACTGCAATAATGAGGATACCGAAAATACCTCTCCAACAGAGGAACAGCTTGACCGTACCGACCTTATCGAGAAAAACGGCGAGGTCGTGTCACAGAACGCAAAGCACCTTATCCATTGCCTGACAATTATCGGTCAGGTGGAGGGACATTATATCCTGCCACCCCAGAACAAAACTACCAAGTATGAGCATATTATGCCTGCCCTCGTTGCAATAGAGCAGGACCGCTCAATTGAGGGGCTTGTGATAATTCTAAACACCGTTGGCGGTGATGTTGAAGCGGGACTTGCAATTGCCGAGCTTATCGCAGGAATGAAAACTCCTACGGTTTCAATTGTCGTGGGCGGCGGTCACTCAATCGGCGTGCCTCTTGCAGTTTCAGCAAAAAAATCCTTCATCGTACCAAGTGCAACAATGACAATTCACCCTGTCCGAATGAGCGGAACAGTTTTAGGCGTGCCGCAAACGCTGTCTTACTTTGATAAAATGCAGGACAGAATCATCAACTTCGTTTCAGGCAACAGCCATATCAAGCCTGAGCGTTTCCGTGAGCTGATGATGAACACAGGAGAGCTGACTATGGATATGGGTACGGTTGTGGACGGAGAAACGGCTGTCAAGGAGGGACTTATCGACTCCCTCGGCGGACTTTCCGATGCAATCGAAGCACTCTATGATTTGATTGAAACAGGTGAGAAGCGTTACCCCGATGATGAGGTGAACGAATAATGGTACTTCACACAATTATCGGCGAATATGATGTATTGTATGCACAGGAGCGTGAGCTTGCATTTGTGAAAAATCCAAAACAGGAGATTATGTCAACCAACCCTGCCGATTTTCTGCAAGCTACACAACCAGTGCAAATTTCAAATAAAAAGAGGAACAACTATGACTATTCTTGAAGCAATTTTACAAGGCATCGTTCAGGGTCTGACCGAGTTTCTTCCCGTGTCAAGCTCAGGACACCTTTCACTTTTTCAGCACTTTTTCGGTCTTGACGGCGAAAATGCCGTCACTATGACCATCATACTCCACCTTGGTACGCTTGTTGCCGTGTTCGTGGCATTTTGGGACAAAATCAAAAAGCTTATAATCGAAGCATTCCGGTTTCTCCGTGACCTTTTTACTGGCAAGTTCAAGTGGAAAACAATGAACCCCGAACGCAGAATGATAATGATGATTATCGTGTCAATCCTGCCGCTTTTCGGCTTCTACATATTCAAGGACTTTTTCGACAATCTCGCTTCCGATGAGGATATTATCGTTGAGGGTTTTGCATTTCTCTATACTTCTGCACTTCTTTTTTGCAGTACCCGTGCAAAAAAGGACAACAGCTATACCGCAGGTGAAACAACTGTAAAAAATGCCGTGATAATCGGTGCATTTCAAGGCGTGGCGCTTACTCCAGGTATTTCCCGTTCAGGCTCAACAATCTGCTCCGCTCTGTTCACGGGAATGAAGCGCGAGGATGCCGTTGAATACAGCTTTATTCTCGGTATTCCCGTAATTCTCGCAGGTGCATTTGTAAAGCTGTTTGACCTGACCGACTCAGCGGCTGAGGAACTTAAAGCAAATCTTGTGCCCCTTGCAGTAAGCTTTGTAATTTCAGCAGTTGCAGGTTACCTTGCAATCCGCCTTATCAAAGCAATGGTAGTGAACGATAAGTTCCGCATTTTTGCTTGGTACACTCTCGTTCTCGGAATTGCTGTAATCAGCATCGGACTTTACGAAAATATAAGCGGTACACGCATTATGATAGGATAAAATTTGGGAGGAAAAAATCTTGGCTACGAAAAAAACAATCACTCAGTCGAAGTCAAAACAGCAGGCTGAAGAAGCTAATGCAGGGGATAAGGTGCTGTGGTCAACGGTGCTTTTTGCATTGGGCGTTCTTACACTCGCATTTACTGTAATCAAGGGTGAGTCTGCGTGGAACAGCATACATAATATCTTTTTAGGAATGTTCGGATTTTCCGTGTTCCTAGTTCCTGCAATCCTAATTTACGTTTCAATTGTGATTGCAATGGATAAATCCCAGCGTGCCGTACAGGGTAAGGTTATTCAGTGCTTTGTAATAATTCTTCTTTCGTCTGCATTTATCCAGATTGTCACAAGCGGACAGCTTACAGGCACAAATCTTTTCGAAGAAATTATCCCAGCACTTTTTGCCGAGGGTAAACAGCTTCGTGGCGGCGGTGTAATGAGTATTTTTATTGCAGGTCCACTTCTCGCTCTTTTCAAAAGAACGGGTGCAACAATTATTATCGTGCTCCTTATTTTTGTTGTGATAATGATTTTCGCAAATAAGACAATTGTTGACCTTGTAAATATGATGAAAAACGCTGTTTCCGCTGCAAATGAGGCAAGGGGAGAATATACTCCTACAGAAGCAGCTGATTTTGTTGCACCTCCGGGAGCAAAGAAAACCAAGGCTGATAAACAATCCGCAAAAGCAGTTCCGAATTCTGATGTGCCACCTGCCGTTGTAAAGGAAAAGGCAAAGAATTTCAACGTAGATATTCCTATCCCTAACAATAAAGCAGCAGAACAACCTGCTGAACAGCCTAAAACTGAGCAGGAAATCTTTATGGAAAGTATGCCTGCACACCCCGTTTCTGCACCTTCCAAGGAGCAGTCCGCAGGAAGTGTTGAAGCCACCGAAACAATTACAAAGGCTACAAATGAGCTTGACGATATCATCAAGAAGGCAGCAGCAACTCCCGAAAAGAAAAAGGGATTGTTTGCACCTAAGGTTGAAAAGATTGAAACAGAAAAGGCAAAGAAGCAGTCTACCCTTGCATCAAACAAAATTCAGACCGAGGAAGAGCTTGATATGCCTGATGCTCCGACAGCGGCTGATATCCAGCATGAAATCGCCGAGCAGGAGCCTGTCGCTGTAACATATCAGTTCCCTCCGATTTCCTTGCTGAAAAACGTCGATAACAGCCTTAATTCCGCAGAAGCTGAGGCTGAAATGAAATCCAACGCAGATACCCTTGTTGAAACACTGAAAAGCTTCGGCGTATCTACAAGAATTGTGGATATCCATCGTGGCCCGACAGTTACTCGTTACGAATTACAGCCAAGTGCAGGTGTAAAGATTTCCAAGATTACAGGTCTTGCAGACGATATCGCACTTAACCTTGCAGCAGCAGGCGTACGTATCGAAGCACCAATTCCCGGAAAGGCGGCTGTAGGTGTCGAAGTGCCTAACAGGGTCAAGGACATCGTTACAATCCGTGAAATGATTGAAAGCCCCGAATTTACCGAAAATAAGAGCAAGCTCAGCTTTGTTGTCGGTAAGAACATTGACGGCGAAATTATGATAGGTGATATCGGCAAGATGCCTCATATGATTATTGCAGGTACAACTGGTTCAGGTAAGTCTGTCTGCACCAACAGTATAATTATGAGTATCCTCTACAACGCAACTCCTGACGAGGTGCGCCTTGTGCTTATCGACCCGAAAATGGTTGAATTCAAGGTTTACGACGGTATTCCGCACCTCCTTATCCCAGTTGTAACCGACCCACGAAAGGCGGCAGGTGCGCTGTCCTGGGCTGTTCAGGAAATGCTCAAGCGTTATAAGCTTTTTGCGGATTACAACGTCCGTGACCACGGTGGATACAACGAAATGGCGGCTGTGACGGACGGAGTTGAACCTCTGCCCAAAATTGTTATCATTATCGACGAGCTTGCTGACCTTATGATGGCGGCTTCAAACGAAGTTGAGGACTCAATCTGCCGACTTGCGCAGATGGCTCGTGCCGCTGGTATGCACCTCATTATCGCAACACAGCGACCAACCGTTGACGTTATCACAGGTCTTATCAAGGCAAATATCCCGTCAAGAATTGCCCTTACCGTTTCATCTCAGATTGACAGCCGTACAATCATCGATACCGCAGGCGCTGAAAAGCTTCTCGGCCACGGCGATATGCTGTACTATCCGCAGGGTATCCCGAAGCCTGTCAGAATTCAGGGCTGTTTCGCATCAACAAAGGAAGTCGAAGCAGTTGTCGAGTTCATCAAGAGCGGCGGTACGGTTGAATACTCCAACGAAATTATCGAGGAAATCGAAAAGAATATGCCAGTGCCGAAGGGCGAAAAGGTGGCAGGTGCAGGCGATACAGCCGTACCAAGCGGCGACGGCGATATAATCGACCAGGCCGTGGAAGTCCTCATCGACGCAGGACAAGCCTCCGTTTCCTACCTCCAGCGTAAGCTGAAGCTCGGCTATGCCCGTGCGGCAAGAGTAATGGACGAGCTTGAAGAAATGGGCGTTGTCGGCCCGTACGAAGGCTCAAAGCCACGTTCCGTTCTCGTGACAAGAGAAATGTGGATGCAGAGAAAGCTTATCAATCAGGACAATCTCGAAGCAGGAGAAACAGGAGAGGTTACCGAGGAATAACGGGGTGACGTGATGAAGGATTTTATTGTCAGGCATATTATCTTTATTGTCGGAATTGTTCTGCTTATAGCTTTACCAAAAGTATTTGCGGCACTTGGAATGGGGATAATGGCAATGTTTTTATTAGGCTTTGGCGTTGCGGTGATTATAATAAATGGTATTACCTTTTTCCTTTGCTCTAAGAATTTTGACAGCAAAACCAATACCTGTGAGGTTTTCGCAATTCTGCTTTCTATTTTAGGTGGCGGAATTGGCAGTAAGCTTTCCACAACGCTGTTTGGCAATACACCGTCGAGTGATGATGTTGAGGTAATATATCATTACTGCTGTGAACTGGATTTGTTTATATTTGTTGTGTGTCCTATTTTTGCATTGATAGCAGGTGCAACAGGCTTGGTACGCTTTGTGGTGTAATATAAGGGGTGACGTGATGAAAGAGTTTGTCCAAAAGCATTATCTGCTTGTGACGAATATTATCTGCTTTATATGGGTGGCAATGTGCTTTGTAAGTGAAAATATAGTTTTTAGACTCGGCATTTCCATCGTTTTTACTGTTTGGAGTATTTTTGCAGGTAATTATATTATTGCAATATTCTTATCCACATTTATAATTGCAATGAATATTGCAGCGTTTATTGCAGTAAAAAAAGATGAAGAAATTGCCATTCTCTCCTCAATATTTGGTGGAATACTCGGTGCATTTATTTCGACTTATGCCACAAACAAAAATTATCATTATAAAAAAGCCATAAATGTTCTCTTTAATATTTCCGTGTGGATATTTATATGGGCATTGGCTTCAATAGCTGCTTATTCTTATTACGGATATCCATAATATTATCTATATTAAACCGGAGGTCTCTATGCCTTTTCTTCCAATCTCAAAACAGGAAATGCTCGAACAGAATATCGACCAGTTCGACTTCATCTGCGTGACAGGCGACAGCTACGTTGACCACCCAAGCTTCGGCATTTCCATCATTTCAAGAATAATCGAAAGCCTCGGCTTTACTGTAGGCATTATAGCACAGCCCGACTGGCGCTGTGACCGCGATTTTATCCGCCTCGGCAAGCCGAAATATGCCTTCCTCGTAACCTCGGGAAACATCGACTCTATGGTTGCGCATTACACCTCCGCAAAGAAAAAGCGTTCCGATGATGCTTACACCGCAGGCGGCAAGGCAGGCAAGCGCCCCGACCGTGCAGTTATCGTGTACTGTAAGAAAATCCGTGAAATCTACGGTGACGTGCCAATCGGAATAGGCGGACTCGAAGCCTCTCTCCGACGTTTTGCACACTACGACTACTGGGACGATGCCGTGCGCCCTTCAATCCTGGAGGACAGCACCGCCGATATCCTTATGTATGGTATGGGCGAGCATCAGATTACTGAAATCTGTACCCGTCTTGCAAACGGTGAGGATATTCACTCACTCACCGATATCCGCGGTACAGCCTACATCTGCAAGCCTGAGGATACCCCATATGGGGCGGTAGAGTGTCCGTCACTGAAGCTTTGCCGTGAGGATAAAAAATCCTATGCAAAGGCTTGCCGTCAGCAGTATGACTGGCAGGACGAGGTCTACGGCAGAACAATTATCCAGCGACAGGAGCAGAAAATGCTTGTCCAGCTTCCGCCGTCACCCGTGCTGACAACCGAGGAGCTTGACAAGGTCTATGCGCTTCCGTATATGCGTACCTATCACCCGATTTACGAAAAAGAGGGCGGCGTACCTGGTATTCAGGAAGTTGAATTCTCCATTACTCATAACCGTGGCTGTTTCGGCAACTGTAACTTCTGTTCAATTGCCCTGCACCAAGGCAGAAAAATCGCTGTAAGAAGCGAGGAAAGTATCCTTAAGGAAGCCGAACTTCTTACCACACTTCCGGGCTTCAAGGGATATATCCACGACGTAGGCGGACCAACCGCAAACTTCCGTGCACCAAGCTGTAAGAAACAGCTTGAACAC
>JAZSHA010000166.1:0-2517 GCA_045533025.1 Oscillospiraceae bacterium | reverse complement strand
TGTCTTTTCGTCTGTTTCATAGCCTACATCGTAGCCCTTCAGCACATAATCGTCAGTAAGCGCAACAAACTTATCCTTTTTCAGCATTTCAAAGGCTTCGTCGGTCTTGATGAGGTTTTCGTCCTGCTGAATTTTTTCAAGCTCCGCCTCGGTAAATCCCAAATCATCCTCTACCTCTGCTTCTGCACCCGCAGCAGTATCTTCATCTGTACCAGCGTCAGCATACTCTCCGTACTTATCATAATAGCTTGTTCCCTCAGCAGCCTTCATATCCTCCCAAATAGTGGACTTGTTACCTGTGAAAGCGTCGATTTCTGCGTGCATATCTGAGTCATAAACAATATTAACCTTGCGTTCGGACTCATTTCTTCCCGTTTCTTCATCATAGACATATTCGGTATAAATTTTATAATACGGAGTCAAATTGCAAAGGCTCTTGTAAGCCTCCTGAATATCCTTTTCGGTTTTTGCACCTGTAGGATTTGCAAATTCAGCATTCTCCCACCAACTTACATAAAAGCTCTTAAGCTCGCCTGTATTCTTGTCAATGTCTACTGTACCGTTGTTTCCGTCAACGAGAATTCCGTTTTCGTAGCGTTTAAAATCAATTCGCACCCTGTTTGAAAACAGACTGAGCGTAGTAATATCAAGCTTTACCTTGTCAGCAATGCTCGGATTAAGCTGCTTGATATAAGCCTTTGCTTTTTTCATCAGTTGCTCATCGGAAAGCTTTGCAAGCTCAGGACCGTTTGTTCCGTGTGACTCTTCCTTGCTGTCATAGTAATCGGTAATAATTCCGCCTGTAATTATAACCTCTATACAGCGGTACACCGAAGATTTTTCTGGGGTTTTCCAAGTAAACCTGAATGTTCTTGTGGAACGATTTTCGTAGCTGGTGTAATCAAATTCGGACAGCTCTTCGGGAATTGTCACTCGCTTTTTCACAATAGTAAGCGCTTCCTTCATTGCTACCTGACTTTCATCAGAGGTTGTGGAGTTTGTCTTATATGCCGAAATTGTCATCGGCACAAGAGTTGTACCAGCAAGCATTGCCGCCATAATCAAAGCCGCTGTTTTTGCAATTGTCTTTTTCATAACATCAATCCTTTCCGTGATTTTGATTTCGTAATGAATACAATTTACCCCTGCAAAATTTTTCACGCAGAAATAATCTTGTGAATTTGCACAATTTGTTCAGCAATCAAACAGCACCATATACAAAACAAGGGCACTAAGCTTCCGCTTTGTACCCCAAACTGTTTTTATTTATAATTTTCAACAAAGCACTTCAGCTTCTCATAAGTTTCATCGCTCAGAATATGCTCGATACGGCAAGCGTCCTGCTCAGAATTTTCAGCGGACACACCAAGTATATCCGTAAGAAACTTTCTCAGCATAAGATGACGCTCGTAAACCTGCTCCGCCTTTGCCATACCGCTGTCCGTAAGGATAATCTGTCCATTTGGCTCAACAGTAATATAACCGTCATTTTTCAGTATACCAACCGCACGGCTTATACTTGGCTTTGAATATCCAAGCTCATTTGCAATATCAATTGAACGGACAAAACCCGTTGTTTTATGGAGAATAAGTATGGTTTCGAGGTAGTCCTCGCCGGATTCGTGAATGGACATGATTATTCCTCCCATCGTGTACTTTCGTAACATTATATCACATATTTGTTCATTTGGCAAGAGGGTGCACAAATAAAAAGGACAGTCAAAGCTGTCCTTTTGAATTACTTATTCTTTATATACTCGTCCATAGCCTTTGCCGCGGTTTTTCCTGCACCCATTGCAAGGATTACCGTTGCCGCGCCTGTTACAGCGTCGCCGCCTGCGAAAACGCCCTCACGTGAAGTCATTCCGTTTTCATCGGCAACAAAACAACCTCTGCGGTTTGTTTCAAGACCCTTTGTTGTGTTTCTGATAAGAGGGTTAGGCGATGTGCCGATTGCCATAATCACGCTGTCAACCTCAAGCACAAACTCAGAGTCAGCCTTTTCAACGGGACTTCTTCTTCCGCTTTCATCAGGCTCGCCAAGCTCCATCTCAACGCACTTCATTCCAGTTACAAACTTATGCTCGTCACCGAGAATTTCGGTAGGATTGTTCAGCGTCTTGAAGATGATGCCCTCTTCCTTAGCGTGTTCAACCTCTTCCTTACGGGCAGGCATTTCCTCCTCGCCTCTGCGGTAAACTATGTAGACATTTTCCGCACCCAGACGCTTTACACAGCGTGCCGCGTCCATAGCAACGTTACCACCGCCTACTACAGCAACATTCTTAGCGTGCTGAATAGGTGTGTCGGAGTCCTCTTTGTATGCCTTCATAAGGTTTGTTCTTGTAAGGAATTCGTTAGCAGAGTAAACACCCTTGAGGTTTTCACCGTTGATACCCATAAAGCGTGGCAGACCTGCTCCCGAGCCGATAAACAGTGCCTCGTAGCCCTGCTCAAAAAGCTCGTCAACAGTAATTGTTCTGCCGACCAGAGGCGTTGTGCAGATTGTTTCACCAA
>JAZSHA010000098.1:0-3342 GCA_045533025.1 Oscillospiraceae bacterium | reverse complement strand
TGATGTTTCGAGTCTTGATGAGGAAGCATCTGCAGTATACGAAAAGCTGAAAAACGCAGGTGCACCTGTTCAGGCAGATGAGCTGGCGGAAATGTGCGGAATGGATATTTCCGAAATACTGATGGTGCTGACCGACCTTGAAATTGAAGGTGCAGTACGTTCTGCAGCAGGGAATATTTATACTGCGAATTAAAAAATTGTCGCTTTAAAAGCGCTCACATAGATTTGAAAGGATAGGATAAAATGTCAAAACTTGTAATCGTAGAGTCGCCTGCAAAGGCTAAAACAATAAAAAAATATCTGGGCAGCGGATATGAGGTAGTCGCTTCAATGGGACACGTCCGTGACCTTCCTAAATCCAAGCTCAGCGTTGATGTTGACAACGGCTTTGAGCCTGTCTATGTTGACATCAAAGGCAAGGAAGAGCTTATCGCAAGCCTGAAAAAAGAAGCCAAGAAGTCGGACTACGTTTATCTCGCAACTGACCCCGACCGTGAGGGTGAGGCGATTTCCTGGCACCTTGCGCAGATGCTTGACCTGCCGCTGGAGCAGACTAATCGTGTAACATTCAACGAAATTACAAAAACAGGCGTGCAGAACGGTATGGCGAGTCCTCGTTCCATCGATATCGACCTTGTAAACGCACAGCAGGCACGTCGTATTCTTGACCGAATTGTTGGCTATAAGCTTTCTCCGTTTCTCTGGAAAAAGGTTCGCCGTGGTCTTTCAGCAGGACGAGTTCAGTCAGTAGCTGTTTCACTTATAGTTGAGCGTGAAAAACAGATTAATGGCTTCAAGCCTGAGGAGTACTGGTCTATCGATGCAAAAATGACAGCTCCATCTTCAAAGAAGCAGTTCGACGCAAGCTTTATGGGTATAGATGGTGAAAAGACAGAGCTTCATTCGCAGGAAGAAGCTGACGCAATTCTCAAAAGAATTGACGGTGCAGAGTACAAGGTTACTGAGGTAAAGAAATCCGTCCGCAGAAAATCTCCAGCACCTCCGTTCACAACTTCAACAATGCAGCAGGAAGCTTCAAAGAAGCTCAGCTTTGCAGCTGCAAAGACTATGAAGGCTGCTCAGACCCTTTACGAGGGTGTTGAAATTGAGGGCATGGGCGCAGTCGGTCTTATAACTTATATGAGAACGGACAGCCTCAGAATTTCTGATGAAGCAAGAGCAGCTGCTTATGACTACATTAACGCAACCTACGGCAAGAATTATGTTCCTAATACGCCGAAAATTTATAAATCCAAATCCAATGCTCAGGACGCCCATGAAGCAATTCGTCCGTCAATGCCTGAGCTTACACCCGAACGTGTAAAGGGAAGTCTTACAACTGAACAGTACAAGCTTTACAAGCTTATCTGGGAGCGTTTTATTGCAAGCCAGATGGCGAATGCTGTTCTTGATACTGTTTCTGTAGATATCGACGCAAACGGCTGTAACTTCCGTGCAACTGGCTTCTCCGTAAAGTTTGACGGTTTTACCGTTCTTTATGAGGAGTCCAAAAACGAAGAAGAGGGCAAGGTACTCCCTAATATCGAAGTTGGCGACGTGCTTAAACTGAAAAATATCGAGGGGCACCAGCACTTTACACAGCCTCCTGCACGCTACACTGAAGCAACTCTCATCAAGGCTCTTGAAGAAAATGGCATCGGACGTCCTTCAACTTATGCGCCTACAATTTCCACAATCATCAACCGTTTCTACGTTGAGCGTGACGGCAAGCAGCTTCGTCCGACAGGTTTGGGCGAGGTTACAACCGACCTTATGAAGCAGCACTTCAAGCATATTGTTGACGCAAAATTTACAGCTACAATGGAAAGCAACCTCGACAAGGTTGAAGTTGGCGAAATGAATTGGGTTGATACACTCAGTGAGTTCTATGAGGATTTTTCTGCAACTCTTGAAAAGGCTGAAAAGGCAATGGACGGCAAGCGCGTTCGTGTTCCCGACGAGGAAACGAATGAGGTATGCGAAATCTGCGGCAAGCCTATGGTTATCAAAATCGGACGCTTCGGAAAGTTCCTTGCTTGCAGTGGTTTTCCTGATTGCACAAACACAAAGCGTATCGTAAAGGATACAGGCGGCGTTTGCCCTAAGTGCCACAAGAAGGTGCTTCAGAAGAAATCAAAGAAGGGTAAGAAGTATTTCGGCTGCGAGGATAATCCGAACTGCGAGTTTATGACATGGGACACACCTGTTTCTGATAAGTGTCCTAAGTGCAACGACGGCACAACCCTGTTCAAGAAGGGCGGAAAGATGTTCTGTCTGAAGGACGGCTGCGGCTACGAGGTTGCTATCAAAAAGGAAAAATAAGATGAATGAAAAAATTACCGTAATTGGTGCAGGTCTGGCAGGCTGTGAGGCAGCGTGGCAGCTTGCAAAGGCAGGTTTTCAGGTGGATTTGTGGGAAATGAAGCCCGTGAAATTCACCCCTGCACATAAATATCAAGGCTTTGCGGAATTGGTTTGTTCCAACTCTCTGAAAGCCTCACGTGTCAACTCAGCGGCAGGTCTGCTGAAAGAGGAAATGCGCAGACTCGGCTCGCTTACCGTGCCTTGTGCTGAGGAAACGAAAGTTCCCGCAGGCGGTGCGCTTGCTGTTGACCGTGAAAAATTCTCCGACCTTGTGACGGAGAAAATAAAATCCGAGGCGAATATCACCGTGAAGTGCGGCGAGATTACCGAAATTCCCGAGGGCAATGTGATAATCGCAACAGGTCCCCTCACAGCAGGAGGACTTGCTGAAAGCATTGAAAAGCTCTGTGGCGGTTACCTCAGCTTTCACGATGCGGCGGCACCTATCGTAACATACGAGTCCCTTGACAAGGATAGAATTTTCTTTGCGGCACGCTACGGCAAGGGCGACGATGACTACATCAACTGTCCGTTTACGAAAGAGGAGTACACCGAGTTCTGGAACGAGCTGAAAAATGCCGAGTCTGCACCTCTCCATGAGTTTGACACCCAGAAGCCAAAGGGCAAGGACGATTTCACCGTGTACGAGGGCTGTATGCCAATTGAGGTGCTTGCAAAGCGTGGTGAGGAAACAATGCGTTACGGCGCAATGAAGCCAGTGGGTCTGTACGACCCTGTAACAAACCGCCGTCCATACGCTGTTGTACAGCTTCGTAAGGAAAACAGCGGCGGTACGCTCTACAACATTGTCGGTTTTCAGACAAACCTGAAATTCGGTGAGCAGAAGCGTGTTTTCTCAATGATACCAGGACTTGCAAATGCGGAGTTTGTCCGCTACGGTGTAATGCACCGCAACTCCTTTATCAATTCCCCGAAAGTGCTTGACGGCGATTTCTCGTTAAGGGCACGGAGCAACCT
>JAZSHA010000074.1:0-2795 GCA_045533025.1 Oscillospiraceae bacterium | reverse complement strand
GTCTGCTGGGATTTGCCGCTTATGGCATGATTGTTGACGGATATATCGACGGCTGGCTTGAGGCAACTTGGCATTGGTAAACAGCTTAAAATAATTTTACATAAAGGAGAGGTTTTTATGCCGCATATTTCAGTAAAAATGTTAAAGGGACGCACAGAGGAGCAGAAGAAGGCTGCCGCCGAAAAGCTTACAGCAGCACTCTGCGAGGCACTTGGCTGCGGTGACTCACACGTTACTGTAACTGTTGAGGATTTCACAGCAGAGGAATGGCAGGACGTTTTCGCGTCCGACATTTCAGGCAAGTCCGACAAGCTTTACAAGAAGCCTAATTACGACCCTAAGGACTTACTGTAAAATTACGACCGCTCGGGCGGTCACAGGACGTCCCGACAATGTTTGGGACGTGCTTTGATTACCCGAAAAAGAGGTTTTACATATGGAATACATCAAACAGGGCAAGGATATCCTGCTGAAAACGGCTGATTTCGACCTTGACCAGACTCTTGACTGCGGACAGGCTTTCCGTTGGGAGAAAATCAGCGACAACGCTTACCGTGGCTTTGCGCTTAACACGCCGCTTACCATTTCGCAGGAAAAGGACTACTTCCGACTTGACGATACAACCGAGGAAACCTTTCTGAATGTGTGGGTGCCGTATCTTGATTTAGACACGGACTACACCGCCATAAAGGAACAGCTTTCCCAGGAGGAAACACTTGCAAAAGCCTGCGAGTACGCGGGTGGAATACGTCTTCTCCGTCAGGACAGCTGGGAGGCGCTTTGCTCGTTCATCATTTCACAGAATAACAATATTCCCCGTATCAAGGGAATAATCGGACGGCTGTGCGAAATGTATGGCGTTTTTCCAAGTTTTGAGCAGATGAAGGGTGTTACCGTTGGTGATTTGGCACCGCTTCGGTCTGGGTTCCGTGCAAAGTATATCGTTGACTGCGTGGGCAGGCTGAACAACGGCGAAATCCTGCTTGACGAGGTGAAAAAGCTTTCCGTTGAGGACGCAAAAAAGGTGCTTATGACCATAAAGGGCGTTGGGCCAAAGGTTGCGGATTGTGCTATGCTGTACGGTATGTACAAGATTGAGTGCGTGCCTATGGACGTGTGGATGAAGCGTGTTATGGAGCGTTTCTATCCAGACGGATTTCCCGATTTTGTTTTGCAGTATGCGGGGATTGCTCAGCAGTATTTATTTCATTATATACGGACTAATGAGGAGATTTGACAATGAAAAAAATAATTTCGCTTTTAATTGCTGTAATTTTTGTTTCAAGTATGGCATTATCTGTTTTTGCTGCAGATACAGAGGTTGTTACTGAATTAAGTTTAGGGTTTACTGATGTGTATTATATCGATGAGAATGGATATGATGTACAGGACAATAGCGAGTCTGCGATATATTCGTTCAATCCATATATTTGGCACTTTATTTTATCGGAAGACAAAAAGGAATACACATTAAAATATAACGAGGATATACTGACATATTTGGATTGCAAAGTAAGAATTCCTGATAGCTGTACAGGTAAAAAGAAAAAATCAAAAAAATATGTTACAAATATTTTTTATAGTTGTCCGATAAAGGCATTTGATTTAAATCCCGAAAATAAGTATATGAAGCTTATAGACAATGTTGTTTTCAGCAAAGACGGAAAAAAGCTTATGTCTTACGCACAAGGGGACGAAAGAACGCTTTACGAAATTCCTGACGGTACAGAAACTATTTGTTTGGGTGCTCTTTTCGATTGCGCAAACATTAAAGAAATTTCAATGCCGAATAGTGTAAAGGAAATACAAGAAAACGCTTTTTGGTCGATGGATAATTTGAATAAAATTAACATTTCACCTTTAGTTGAAGAATTGTCAAAAAGCATCTTTTTATACAATGAAAATTTAAAAGATGTATATATACCTGAAAATTCAAAGCTAAAAAAAATAGGCGACTCTGCATTTATGCATACAGCTGTTGCCGAATTAATGCTTCCGTCATTTGAGATTGAAATAAGCAACACCGCTTTCGGAGAGTATGCACATAATTTAGAAAACCTTTCGCTGAAAAGCTATGTCAAGCCAGAAGTCAAAGCGTTCTATTCAAGAAAAACCAATACATATAAACTCAAATGGGATAAAATCCCCAATGCTTCACGTTACGAGGTTTATCAGAAATTAAGCGACGGAAGCTACAAGCTGATAAAGGAAACATCAAAGAATTCAATTAGCTTCAAAAATATAAAATCGGGTAAGAGGTATACCTTTGCTGTTAAACCGATTGCTGAAATAAAAGCGATTGAAGATGATGAACACAGTGAAATTGAGTATTATACCATTGAGGGAACTATGTCGGAGGATTGTTCTTTCAGAGGAAAATAAATTTTGAAAGGAAAATTACTATGCGTGAGAGTATCTTAACAATTCCAATAAGCGAAATTCTTGAGCCGAAAGAGGGCTGCCCAATTTGCAGAATGAGGGATATGCTGGAGCAGAGAACGGTTGAGTACATAATGGGTGCGGCGATGATGGAGCCTGACGTGCGTATCGAAACAAACCGCGCCGGTTTCTGCCACGTTCATTTCCAGCAGATGCTCAAGCAGAAGAACCGTCTTTCCCTTGCGCTTATGCTTCAGACACACCTTGAAGAAGTTGACCGCCAGCTTTTCTCCCGCAAGAAGCTGTTTGAACCGAAAAACGCACGCAAAGCCAAGCTTTCCGAAATCAACGAAACCTGCTTTGTTTGCGAAAAGGTCGAATGGGGTATGGAAAGACTTATGCGCACATTCTTTGAG
>JAZSHA010000050.1:0-21557 GCA_045533025.1 Oscillospiraceae bacterium | reverse complement strand
AACAGGAGATGAACGTTATATGTGGTAAATCACATAGTCTCAAAGGAATATGAATTTCAGGGAGTGAGTCCAATGGCTTAAAAGATATCCGCAATAATCTGAAAGGAAGCGGTGTCTATGAAAATGTATCTGAGTAAACTTAAAATCTGAAAAATTGGAGTGAGACCACCAGAACATTTAGCCTAACTTAACATATATCAGGAACTGTCAGGTCGGCAGTTCCTTTTTATTTTTGGTAAAGATTTGTGAAAACACTTGCTTTTGTTTTGAATTTGTGCAATAATGTTCTTTGTAATATTTTTGAAAGGAATTGAAAAAATGAGTTTTCTTGCAAAGGCAAAGGACAGTATTTTCCTTGCGCTTAAAGGTATAGTAATTGGTATTGGCAATGCTATTCCCGGAGTAAGCGGCGGTACAATTGCTGTTGTGTTGAAAATATATGACCGCCTTATTGGTTCAATTACAATCAATATAAAGAAGTTGCTTAAAAATATGCCTTTTCTTATTCCTGTGGGAATAGGTATGGTTATAGGTATTTTCTTGACATCGGTTGCGCTGGAACAGCTTTTTGAAAATTATAATGTTCCGACTCAGCTTGCTTTTCTCGGTCTTATTGTAGGCAGTCTGCCTCTTGTGCTGAATGAGTGCAAAAGGGAGCAGAAAAAAATCCGTCCGATAAATCTTATTCCTTTTTTTGTGGGACTTGTGCTTATGATTGCGCTTCTCTTTGCAGGCAGCGGTGCAGCAATGTTCAGCGGCGGTGCCCTCAGCGTAAGGGACGTGGTATTGTATATCGTGATGGGCTTTATTGCAGCGGTGACAATGATTATTCCTGGTGTCAGCGGTTCAATGGTAATGAAAATTTTTGGTGCTTATGACTCTGTTATTTCAGCTGTTGCAAACCTTGATTTTCCCGTGCTTATCTGCTTTGGAGCAGGTGTAATAATAGGCATTCTTGTGGCGGCAAAGGTAATTGATATGCTGATGAAAAAATACCGTCAGGGTGTTTATTGCCTTATAATCGGCCTTATAATCGGTTCAATACCGCATATTTTCCCTGCGGAATTCCGTTTCAATGCACAAGGAATAATCGGTATAGTACTGTTTTTTGCAGGTGCGGCTGTTCCTATTCTGATGGAGCGTCCATTTAAGAAAAAAGAAAATGAATGATTGCAAAGGGTGCTGTTTTTAACAGTGCCCTTTCATTTTCATAAAATGTTTTACAAATACTAACAGAATTATGACATAAAAAACATAAATTCAAATATATCACAGTGCTCGTTTAGGATATAATATTCCGTGACGAGGTGATAATATGGTTCGTACCAACAATCTGACAGAGGGAAAGGTGTCCAAAATTCTGCTTGAATTCTTTTTCCCTATGCTGTTTACAAACCTGCTCCAGCAGGTATATACATTTGCTGATGCCGCAATTGTGGGCAAGGGGCTTGGTGATAATTCCCTTGCGGCAGTTGGAAATATGACTTCTCTTACATTCTTTATAACAGGCTTTTCGATAGGTATAACCAATGGTTTCGGTGTTATTATAGCGCAGAATTACGGCAGCGGGAACTACGAAAAATTGAGAAAATGCATTGCCGCTTCAGTTAAGCTTGCGGCAATTATTTCGGTGCTGCTGACAATTGTGGGACTGGTTTTTCTGAAGCCTGTAATGACCGCAATCAACACCTCGGCTGACATTATGGACGAAAGCCTTTTGTACGGTTACATAATTTTCGGCGGACTTGTTACAGCGGTTGCGTACAATATGTGCTCGGGCATACTTCGTGCACTTGGTGACAGCACAACTCCATTCAAGGCGATAATTGTTTCTTCGGTTGTGAATGTGGCATTGAACTGCGTTTTCATTTTCGGCTTCGGGACGGGCGTTGAGGGTGCGGCTGTAGCGACAATTATTTCTCAGCTGCTTTCCGCACTGATATGTTTTGCAAGAATACGTCAGATTGAGATTATCAGCCTTAGCCGTGAGAATTTTGCGACAGATATGCAGCTTAACGGTGCGCTGCTGAAAAACGGTATACCTATGGCGTGTATGAACTCGGTAACTGCTGTGGGCAGTATGATTGTTCAGTCCTATGTAAATGCGCTGGGTGTTGTCTACACGTCGGCATACTCGGTTGGAATAAGATATATCAATCTGCTTATGATACCGTCGCTTACAGCAGGATTGTCGATGGCGTCCTTCGCGGGGCAGAATTACGGTGCAGGAAAGTATCACCGCATAAAGGAAGGCGTAAGGGTAAGCCTTGCTATAGCACTGATTGCGTATGTTTTTGTGGGAGCAGCATTACTTCTTGTTCCTGAATTCCTGGCAAAAATTATGGTCAGCGGTGATGAAGCTGTTGCACTTTCGGTTGAATTTCTGCGGATTGTAGGTGTGACTTTCTGGATAATCAGTGTAATGTTTGTTTTTAGAAATACTGTTCAGGGAATGGGATATCCGTTTATACCGATGTGCTCGGGTGTACTTGAAATGGTTATGCGAATTTCAGTGATTGTACTGTTGCTGCCTAAAATAGGTTTCGAGGCTACAGCTGTTGCTGAAGCGGCGGCATGGTCTGGAGCGTTGCTGCTGAATTTTATAGCATATGTAATTCATATAAGGAAAAAAGCGGATTTGACAGCTGAATAATAATTTCTGCATTTTCGGGAAAGCTAATAAAAATTTTCCGAGGAGCAATAAGATGTATTGGTTTTACAGAACAAAAAACTCCGAATCGGTCAAGAAAAATCGTTTCGGAGCTTTTCCTTTAGTGGTAATTATAGTGTCGATAGCTGCAATGATTTATGCGATGATTGGTATGTATGGTACAGATGAAAGTGCTGAATACGCTTCCGAAAATGTAACGGGAGAATACAAAAGTGTAATATCCTTTTCGGAGCAGAAAAAGGAGCTTTCTGTACCTGAAATCGTGAAAAAGGCAAAGCCTTCGGTTGTGGGAATATCTGCACGATTTACAGAAACCTCGGGCGGTACGGGTACGGGGATAATCATTTCCAAGGACGGCTATGTTGTTACAAACGCACACGTTGTCAGAACTCATTCTGACAGCAAATATATATTAGCCCAGCAGGTTATAGTAGTTGCTTCGGACGATAATGAGTACCCTGCTGAAATAGTCGGAACAGACCCGAGAACAGACCTTGCGGTGCTGAAAATCAATTCGGGAGATAAAAAGCTTGTCCCAGCCGAATTTGGTGACAGCACCAAGCTTTCCGAGGGCGAGCTTGCGGTTGCGATAGGAAACCCTCTCGGATTTGAGCTGTACGGCTCGGTTACCTGCGGAATAGTAAGTGCGCTTAACAGGCAGATTACCATTGAAGAGTACGAAATGACGCTGATACAGACTGACGCCGCAATTAACCCAGGAAACAGCGGAGGGCCGCTTCTCAATTCCTGCGGACAGGTTATAGGGATAAATTCAAGCAAGATTATTTCCGATTATGCAGAGGGTCTTGGTTTTGCAATTCCAATAACTTCCGCAAAACCGATAATAGATGAACTTATACAGAATGGCTATGTTACGGGACGTGCAAGGATAGGAATAAGCGGTGAGGACGTTGGGGAGAGTAATGCAGATTACTACGGTCTGCCTGAGGGAGTATATGTGCGGTATATAGAAAAAAATTCCGCAGCCGAAGCTTGCGGAATTGAAGTTGGTGATATAATTATTTCAGCGGACGGAGAAAAAGTCAGAACAATGCGTGAGCTGAATGAAATCAAGGAAGGTTTCAGCTCGGGGGAAAAGCTGGCGCTCACGATATTCCGTGACGGTGAGAATATTGAGATAACTGTAACTCTTGATGAGGAAAAATTTACGGGGTGATATAAACAGCTGTAAGCTTTTTTTCGTAAAATTCAAAAACAAGGCGTGAAATTCCACCGCCGTTGAATTCGAATGTCATCTGAGAGTCCTCATCGCCGAGAATTAAATTTGCATATCCAATCTTTTCGGGAATGTCATTGGGTTTGGCTGTGAAATCAATTCCGTACACGGAAAAATCGGCGGGTGCGCTTTCGGAAGAAAATTTCACGGAAATGATATTCCCGTTTTCATCGGCGGAAGCCTCTGCAAAAGAGCCGTCAGGAAAAATAAGTGTATCCTCTGAAAATTGAAATTCGGGACAGGCTTCAATATTCCATGGCATAGGCTGATATTCACCGCAGAAGTATACGCTTGCGAGAAGCTCGGCTCCGTCCCAGTTGCGTGTTAAAATATATTCGTTGAAGGTTGAAACGGTGGTTTCCGTCGTTGTTTCGGTAATCTCCGTTTCAGCCGTTTCTTTTTCACAGCCGCAAAGCAGCATTGCAGAAAGCATCAATGGCAAAATATATCTGTATTTCATTGCAATCTCCCATTATTTTTACTAAATAAAATAATATCACATTGCAAAAGCTCTGTCAACCGCCTGAAATGGTTTCAATACGGTTACAAAAAACGTTATTTTGGCATAATGTTTAAAAATTGGTTACAGTTTTCGTTAATAATAGAAAATGAGAAAAAGATGTGATATAATTGTTAAAGTAAAATGCAATAATTGCAGGAAGGAGCTTAGCGGCAGACTGATGAAAAAGAATAAAACCGTAAAGCGTCGTGACAAGGACAGCATTTTTCCAGTCCTTTGTCTTATACCAAGCATTGTGGGTGTGCTGATTTTCTTTATCATTCCATTTATTGTAATCATATATTATTCTATGGTTGACAACCCTATCAGCAAGGATTTTGTTTTCCTTGATAATTACATAAACGTGCTGAAAAACAACGCTTTCAAAAAGGCGGCAATGAACACCTTTACATTTTCGATAATTTCTGTACCTCTTGCAGTAGTGCTGTCAATGCTGCTGGCGATGCTGCTTGACAGCAAAATTCCTTTTGTAAGCCAGTTCCGAACCAGTTTTCTTTGTCCGATGATGGTGCCTGTTGCGTCGGTTGTACTGATATGGCAGGTTATATTCCATTATAACGGTGCGCTGAATGATTTTCTGTCGAATTTCGGTGCGGACAAAATTGACTGGCTGAAATCCGAAATGGGTCAGATTGTGGTTGTGGTGCTGTTCCTATGGAAAAACCTCGGGTACAATATGATTTTGTTCCTTTCGGCGCTGAATAATATACCGAATGACGTGCTGGAGGTTGCAACTCTTGAAGGTGCAGGTGCAATGTACAAATTTTTCAGAATTAAGCTGAGATATCTTTCTCCGACAATTCTTTTTGTAACGGTTCTGTCGCTGATTAACTCGTTTAAGGTTTTCCGTGAGGTTTACCTGCTTACAGGGGACTATCCTTATGACAGTTTGTATATGCTCCAGCATTTTATGAACAACACCTTCCGAAATATCGACTATCAGAAGCTTTCTTCGGCGGCTATACTGATGGCGATTGTTATGATAGCTATTATTGGAGCGCTGTTTATTGCCGAAAATAAATTCGGGGAGGACGTTGAATGATGGCTGGTTCCATTAATGCCGAAAAGAAAAAACGAAATCTTTCCCGTACAAAACAAAAGCTTATTATGGCTGTGCTTACAGTTTTTGCGGCAGCGGCGGCTGTAATATTTTTGCTGCCGACGGTTCTTACAATTGCAAACTCCTTTATGAGTGCGTCGGAAATAAACGCCAATTACGGTGCGGTTTTCGCTACAACGGAGGAGGGCAGCAAGGTTTACGTTTCGGAAAAAATAAACCTGAAATTCATTCCAGATATGGTTTCCTTCAGCCAGTATTTTACGGTGCTGTTCAAAAGTCCCGATTATCTGCTGAAATTCTGGAACTCGGTTATTCTTGTTGTTCCGATTGTGGTTTTTCAGCTTGCAACGGCTGCACTGGCTGCTTATGGCTTTGCAAGACTTAAGGGCAGACTCAAGGAAATACTGTTTTTTGTGTATATAGTTGTCATGCTTATGCCGTATCAGGTAACGCTTGTTCCAAACTATCTTGTGTCGGACTGGCTGAATATTCTTGATACAAGATGGGCGATAATTCTGCCCGGTATTTTTACTCCGTTTTCGGTATTTCTGCTGACAAAAATAATGAGACGTATTCCTAAGGTTATGATTGAGGCGGCACAGCTTGACGGCGCAGGAGAGCTTCAGATTTTCACTTACATATGTATGCCGCTTTGTAAAAGTGCCCTTTATTCGGTAGCAATTCTTGTTTTTATTGACTACTGGAACATGGTTGAACAACCGCTTATTCTGCTTTCGGACGCAGACCTTTATCCGCTTTCGGTATTCCTGTCGCAGATTAACACGGGCGAAATCGGATTGGCGTTTGCTGTTGCGACAATTTATATGATACCTGCGCTGCTGATTTTCCTTTACGGCGAGGATTATCTTGTTGAGGGAATTACCTATTCGGGCGGTATCAAGGGCTAAGAAAGGAATTTGGATATGAACGAAAATAATGCACCAAAGAGGAGAGAATGGGTTAAAAATGCGATAATCATTTTCCTTGTGATAATGCTGATTTTAACCTTCTTTTCCAATACAATAATGAATTACTCTCTGCCTGAGGTTTCGGCGCAGTATGTAAACAGCGGAACTCTTTCAGAACAGATAAGGGGCAGCGGCTCTGTTGAGGCTAATCAGAGTTACGAAATGAAAATCGATGAAACACGTGTTATTGCGACCGTTAATGTCAAGGTCGGTGATACTGTCGAAAAGGGACAGACAATTATTACCCTTGAGGACAGCGAAAGCACAGAGCTTGAAACCGCAAGAAAAACTCTTGACAGCTTGAAGCTGGAATATGAAAAGGCACTCCTTGCAACAGGTGCGGATTACTCTCTTGACAATCTCAGCATAAAAAACAAGGAGGAAGACCTTGCGCTTCTCAAGGCTGATTATGAAAAGCTGGACGAATACCGTCAGGAATATGACAAGGTAAAGACAACTCTCAAGGAATATGAAAATATGATTGAGTCATATTCAGAACAGCTTACAGGACTTTCCTCCGAGGATTACTCTGTTCTGAGTGCAGCGTATTTTGATAAGGTCAACAAGGCAAAGAATGCTTATGACTCATCTATGGAAAAAAAGACAAAAACAGAGGAGAAAATAAAGGAATATGAAAGTCAGATTGCTGCAGGCGGAAATAAAGATGCAATATCAGCTGCACGTCAGGCTATAGAAAATAAAGAGCTTGAAATTCAAAAGACTGAAAATGCCATCACTGCGGAATATCTGAAAGATGTATATGATCAAAAGGCTGTTGACGAACTCAATGCTACTCTTGAACAGCTCAATATAGATTTGAAATATTTATATGAAGACCTTGATAATGAGCTTTCAAAATCATCTGATTATCAACGCAACAAGCAGTTCCTTATAGGTGAGGAGTCTGTATTGAAGACAACGAAGGAAAAGTGTGAGAAGAACAAGGCCGCACTTGATAAGGCTTTAGCTGAGGTTAAAACCGACATCAAGACAAAACAGTCAGAGACCAAGGATAAGCTTGACAAGCTTACTGCTGATTCGGAGGAGCTTAAAGCACTCGCTTCCAAAAGCGAAAGCGAGGTGGAGGCTGAAATCCGTTCTATGGAGCGTGAGCTGGAACAGATGAAGCTCACTCTTTCTCAGAAGCAGCAGGACGATGCGGAGACAGCAGGTGCAGCTGCGCTTGATATGAAGGCAAAGCAGGATGAAATTGCGAAGCAGGAGGCAGCTGTAAAGAAGCTTGAAGAAAAGGCTGTTGACGCTGAAATCAAGGCACAGGTTGCAGGCAGAATTACCGAGCTTCCGTTTGCGGCAGGCGAAGAAGCTGCACAGGGCTCTTCCGTGGCAAAGATTGAAATGGTGGAAAAGGGATATACCCTTGAAATGACGGTATCAACCGAGCAGGCAAGAAAGGTAAAGGTCGGAGACGAGGCTGAAATTCAGTATTTTTGGTATGGCGATGCAAAGGCTGTTCTAAGCGCAATCAAGTCAGATACAGCTAACCCTGCAAAAAATAAAATTCTCAAGTTTGAAATTACAGGCGACGTTACTCCGGGACAAAATCTCCAGCTTGCTTTGGGTGCTAAGGGACAGCAGTATGAAACAATCGTCCCCAACAGTGCAATCCGTGAGGACAACAACGGTAAATTCGTGCTTGCGGTAAAGGCAAAGAGCAGCCCTCTCGGAAACAGATATACAGCTGAAAGAGTGGATATCGAGGTGCTTGCCTCCGATGATACTTCTTCTGCAATTTCAGGCGGACTTTTCGGTGGAGAATTCATTATCACAACCTCCACAAAGCCGATTGAGGCAGGTATGCAGGTAAGACTTGTTGAATCCTGATAAGGAAGGTACATATGAAGCGAAAACACATAATTCTTATTGTTATTAACGGAATATCGCTTCTGCTTTTTGCGGTAATGACAATTATTGCATCATCAATAAAAGACTCTCTTATCGACCAGCAGGTTATTGGACGCTGGTCTGACGGAAGCAGCCGTTATGCGCAGGTAAGTGTATTTACAGATAATTCATCTGAAATGAGCGTTGATGCAGTTTTTACCGCAAGGGTTGATATTGACAAGAAACTTGTGGAAAATTCCCTTACATCGGAAAAGGAAAACGCAAGAGTCTGGGTTGATGCATTTTCGTCAAATCAAGGGAAAATGACCGTGTCATCGGATTACGGAAATACTCAGGCGGAAATGGTTGTTACAGGTGGAGATTTCTTCCTGTTTCACCCGCTTGAACTGATTTCGGGATACTATTATTCTGAGGATAATCTTATGCAGGACAGAGTGCTGATTGACGAAAATCTTGCGTGGCAGCTTTACGGTGCAAGCGATATTGCAGGAAAACCGGTGCTGATTGAGGGTAAATATTTCTACATAGCAGGTGTATATAGACAAAGCGGCAAGTCGGACATTGAAAAGGTTATGAGCGCAACGCCGATGATGTTTATGCCGTATCAGGGTTACGAAATTCTTGGTAAAACTCCGTCATTCAGCTGCTATGAGGCTTGTCTGCCTGACCCTGTAACGGGACTGGGAATGAAAATTTTCAGCGAGTCTTTGCCTGTAAAGGAGTCAAATTCAGTTGCGGTGGAAAATTCCGTAAGATATAGCCTGAAAAACAGATTTGATATAATAAAAAAATTTGGTATGCGTTCTGTAAAGGACAACGCCGTGGTTTATCCCTACTGGGAAAATGCGGCGAGAATTACTGAGGATAAATCAGCCCTGGTGCTTGTTTTCCAGTTGCTTGGGCTGGTAATTCCAATCGGCACGGCTTGTACCTACATAGTTATAGGCTACCGAAAGAGAAAAGTATTTTTCAGTTGGTTTGCAAATACGGTAAAGCGTATTTTCAATAAATTACTCACAAAAATCAAAAACAGAAAGGCAGGTATTGCTGATGAATAAAATTGCATCAAGAATTACTGCGGCAGTAATGGCGGCAAGCATTGCGCTTTCCCTTACAGCCTGCGGTAAGAAGGAAGTTTACGCTTCCAAGGACAACATTTACTCATCACAGAAGGTTGAGCTTCCGGGCGGTCTTGACTACATCAACCGTATGCTCTACTCAAACGAAAAATTCTACATTGTAGGCGACAAGTCCCACACCGAGGGTGAGGGCGAGAATATGACCTACAGCAGCGAAACCTTATTACAGATTGTTGACCTTAACGGTACACTGGTCAAGGAGGCTGTCCTTACATCAAATGACGGTACGTCCAACGCAAGCAGATATATTAGTTCTCTTGGTATGGACAACGACGGCAATTTGGTTGCAATTGAACAATCCTATGAGTGGAACGAATTAACTGGCGAGTCCAAGGAAGGATACTTTGTAAAAGAATTCAATACCGAGGGTGAGCTGCTTTCTGAGCTTGACCTTGAAAAGTTCAAGGAGCAGGCAATGAAGGAAACAGCTCAGGATTGGTTCTATCCTGAAAACTTCACCTTTACAAGTGACGGAACAATGCTTATCAGCAGCAATGGTATGATTTTCGGTGTTGACGATAACGGCGGTATGAAGTACGTTATCAAGAACGAGTCTGCTAATGAAAACACATGGATGAGCGGTCTGTATAAAACAGGCGACGGCAGAGTTGTTACAACTTATACTACAGGTCAGGAGCTTGACGGTGAATATATCAGCGAAACAAAGCTTTACGAAATTGACTATGCAAATCAGAAGCTTGGTGCTGAATATCCATATGAAATGAACGGTCAGATTATGGCAGGTACAGACGAGTATGACCTTCTCATTACAAGGGACTCAGGTCTTGTTGGTTATGATATTGAAACAGGCGAAAGTGAAGTAATCATCGACTGGCTCAAGTCTGGCATTGATACAACAGCTATGGACAGCAACGGTACAACTGTACTCCCTGACGGAAGAATTCTCTGTCTTACATATGAGTATGATTTTCAAGGCGGCGGATACAGCTGGTCTACAGATGACCTTGTAATCAACATTCTCACAAAGGTTGACCCTGCTGATATTCCTGACAAGAAGCTTGTCAAGATTTACGCTCTTTACCTTGATATCGGCGTTAAGCGTCAGATTGTTGAGTTCAACAAGACAAATGAGCTTTACAAAATTGAACTTACATCCTACGACGATTACGCTACAAAGAGCTATGACGAAGCGCTCAAGAGAATGAACAACGATATGATTTCGGGCAACATTCCTGATATTATCGTGCTCAACAACGAGCTTCCTGTTGACAGCTACATCTCCAAGGGACTCCTTGCTGACCTTTATGAATATATGGACAAGGACGAAACCATCAACAAGGAAGATTACCTCACAAACATTTTCGACGCATATTCCGTTGACGGAAAGCTTTATGAGCTTGTACCAAGCTTCTCTATCACAACACTTGTAGGTAAATCCTCACTCGTAGGTGAGGAGCCGGGCTGGACAATGGAGGAATTCATTGCCCTTGCTGACGCTCACCCTGAGGCAATGGTATTCGGCTATGAGCAGACTCGTGACGGTGTGTTTATGAATCTTATTTCCAATTGCTATGACAGCTATATCGATACAGCAACAGGTGAGTGTCACTTCAATTCCGACGATTTCATCAAGGTTCTTGAATTTGCAAGCCGTTTCCCTAAGGAAATTGACTGGGACACTCTTTATGAGGACAACAACTATTGGCAGGAGCAGGAGGTTCGCTTCAGAGATAACAAGGCTCTCGTAAGTGACTACTATATGAGCAATTTCCGTGCAATTCGCGAAATGGAAATGGGAACCTTCGGTGAGCCTATTACCTTCAAGGGATACCCAGGTGCTAAGGGTAATGGTGCCGCTATTCAAGCAAGCACTTCCATTGCAATTACTTCCAAGGCTGCAAATCCTGATGGAGCATGGGAATTTATCAAGTATTTCCTTTCCGACGAATATCAGAACCAGTTTGAATGGGAATACCCAATCAAGATTTCCGCACTTGAAGCTCAGATGGCAAAGGCTAAGGAAAAACCTTTCTGGGTTGACGAAAACGGTGAAAATCAGTATTATGACAACACAATGTATCTTGGCGGTCAGGAAATTAAGATTGGTGTAAATACTGATGAAGATAACCAGCGTGTTCTTGACCTTATCAAGTCCACAACAAACGTAAGCCGCTATGACCGTGATATCTATAAGATTATTGAGGAAGAAGCAGCGCCGTTCTTTGAAGGACAGAAGACAGCAAAGGAAGTTGCAGACATCATTCAGAACAGAGTTTCAAACTATATTGCTGAAAATATGTAATAACAAATGGGTATCGGAGCAATTTCCGATACCCATTTTTCATTTTTCCTCAGCAAGCTTTTCCTGCAATAATGCGTATCCCAGCGACATAAGCGGTACACCTAAAAGTATACCCGCCGCACCGCCTATTCCTGCACCAAGCATTATAGCAAGCAGTACAAGAACAGGGGGGATGCCGAGGTTTTTGCCCACAACTCTCGGATAAATAAGGTTGTTTTCCAACTGTTGAAGCACGATTATAAATACCACAAACCATATCGCACGTATCGGACTAATCAGAAAAATCAACAGTGCCGAGGGAACAGTTCCGACGATTGCCCCGACAACGGGAATAAGCGCTGTTACGCCGATTATGGTGCTTATGAGAAGGGCATATTCAAACTTGAAAATTGTCATTCCGATAAAGCAAAGCACGCCCAGAATTACCGCCTCGGAAATCTGTCCTACAACAAAGCGGCTGAATGTATCATAAACCATTCTGTAACGCCTGCAAACCGTTTCGTAGCGTTCTCCCGAATACTTTTTCACAATTAGCGAAACACCCTTGCGGATATTTTCCTTGTCGGAAAGAATGTAAATCGAAAAGACAAATCCAATCAGCAGCCGTGCCGCACTCCCCACAATATCTGAGCCTTTAACAGCCGCCTTTTCAAGCATTTTAGGCAAGCCCCTGCTGAAGCTTTCCAAGGCGTTTTTCAGTGCTGTGAAAATTCCAAGCGTGTCACGCTTTTCAAGCTTTTCACAGTAACCTATAAAGTTGCTGTAATACCCATCAAAGTTGTCAAAAAACAGCTTCACGCTTGAAATAAGCTGCGGTACGATAATCCACATTATCCCTGCAACAACTCCAAGAAGAAGAATATATGCTGTTGCGACGGAGAGGGTAGTAAGCGTTTTTTCGCCAGCTTTTTTGCAGATGCGCCGCCACAGTTTCCGAAATCGCATTGCAGGAATATTCATTACAAAGGCAATTGCTGCACCGATAAAAAGCGGCATAAGCAGACTTGCCGCCTTAGAAAGTATCCCTGAAAAAAATTCAGGCTTTATTGCAGCAGCAACAAGCGCCGCCGCAATAAAAGCCGTGAAAAGTATAGTCCGTATTGTTTTTTTATCCATCACGCCCAACCTTTCAGCAGTTTACATTATTTTATGCTGTAAAGGTTAAGTTATATGTATCAAAGCATACTTTCAATAATTTCCTTTGCTCTTGCATTGTCAGCGCAAGCAGCGAAAGCTACCCAGTTCCCTTCTGTGATTACAACAGCTTCTTCAAGCTTATACATCTCAGCAGGTGTGTAGTCCTTATAAATTGCAGTCTGGCTTTCCAATCTGCTTTTTACAGCCTCAGCGCCTGCCTGTGCGCTTGCTTCGTCGTTGAATTTGAACACGGCAAGCTCATCGGGATAAGCTCCGCTTCCGCAGATATACACAGACATTTCCGCAACCGTAGCAATATCAACATCGTAATATGCACCTATATTTTCTGCGTTTTTCTCCATTGCTGACGGGATTTCGATTTCAGCCATAATTGCCGCTGTAATATCAGCAGGGGACGAAGCGGCGGCAACGCTTACGGTCGCATTTGCTTCAACAGCTTCTTCGTTTTCTCCGCAGCCTGTAAGCATAAGAGCTGTTAAAAGAGCGATTGCAATAATTGATTTCTTCATTGGGCAGGGTCCTTTCGGTTAAAGATTTGGTGAAGTTTCCTCATCAGTTTCGTTAGCTTCGGGTGCAGTTGTAACAACGGCTTCCTCGGCAGCTTCTGTATCTGAGGTTGCTTCTGTATCGGAAGTTACTTCCGTTTCTGTTTCAGTTTCCTCCGCAAGCTCAGCGTTCATAATTGCTTCCTGAATACGGCTGAGAATAACAGGGTAAGCGTGAATTTTAAGGTGCAGACCGTCAGTTTCAGCGTATTCGTCAGCAAGATAACCTGTGCCGTCACAGAGTATGCTGTAGGTTTCGACCCAGATAACATCCTTTTCCTCGGCAAGCTTTTCTATGCAGCTGTTATAAAGCTTAATTCTTTCAATGCTTGTTTCGGGTACGTCAATCTCGTGTTCAGCTGTAACAGGCGGAATTGACACAAGGACAAGCTTTGAGTCGGGACATTCCGCTCTCAGTTCATCGATAAACAGACTCATTTTCTCGGACATAAAGTCAGCTTCAAGGTAGGAAATACCGTTTGTTCCCAGCATAATACATATATACTGAGGATTGAGAGAGGCGGCTTTATCGTACACAAGAGTACCGCCAACCTCGGTGAACATAATTGATGAGGGGGTAAGACCTGCCTGAGCAAAAACCTTTTCGGCAGGAAGGAATTCATAATTGACAAATCCTGTTGAGAGGGAGTCGCCGATTACAAGTGCATTTTCAAAAAATAATTCATCATATTCGCCAAGCGGAATTGTTACCGCAGGAGCAGTTTCAGACTCCTCAGTATTGGCAGGTGTAGTTGTGATTATAATTTCTTCTGTAGTTGTTTCAGTTGTTGTAATTTCACTTATAACGTGAGGAGCTTCGGTTACCTCGGGTTCTTTTCCAAAAGCACCGCCGAGCTTTAAAATATATATGCAAAGCAGCACCGTAATAGCTGCCGCAAGGAGCAGAATTGCAATAGTTGCGGCAACGTCAGCAGGTGTTGATTTGTTGTCGTTATATGACATAGGCAGACCTTTCTGTGATTTGGAATTTATATCAGATATAAGCCTGAATGGCAGGCACAATAAAATTTCATCAAAAAACAATGAACACTTCTATTATACAACAGCAAAGCACATTTTTCAAGCATATTTTTCGTATTTCAAAATATTACTGCATTTTTCTTTATTGCAGGATATTGATGTGAGATTTCTGCAATAAATCGTGTGCAATTTTTGTATTTGGATAAGGTGTGTTTTGTGATAAAGTTAATATGTAAATTTATTTTGCAGGAGAAATGATATGAATATAAAAAGATATATTTCATTTGCGGCAGCGCTTGCTTTTACAGCTTCATTGTGCGGCTGCTCAGGAGGCGACAGTGTTTCAACTGAAACAACTGTGACGGAAATTGCATCCGATACAGCTGTTCCTACGGGTGCGGTATCAGAAACCGAAGCAACCGAAACTGAGCGTGTAATTCCGCCGATGGATACAACACCGATTACCCTGTCGCTTTATGTGGATAACCCCGAATATGCGGCAGCTTTTGATACTCTTGTTGCGCAGGAGATTACCGCAAGAACAGGTGTAACGCTGGAAATTATCGTCCCCGAGGACGAAACGGGACTTGATGCAATGCTTGAAAGCGGTGAAATTCCTGACCTGATTTATGCAGGTGAGCGCACCGATGAGCTGATTGAAAAAGGGACGTTGATTTCTATTGATGAGTATGCCAGAAGCGTAGGAGAATTTTTCCCTGCGATGTACGGCGAAAATCTTGATACTCTACGTGCTGTGGACGGAAAGCTTTACACCTTCGGAACAGGCGGTTCAACACCTGCTCAGTTCACAGCAAACGGCACTTTTCAAATTCAGTATGCGGTGCTGGAGGAGCTTGGCTATCCCGAAATAAAAACTCTTGAACAGCTTGGTGATTGCCTTAAAGAATATCTTGAACTGCACCCCGAATGTACGGGTCTGCTTCTTTGCGGTTCACCGAAGCAGCAGTGGCTTGACACGGTAAGCCTGAGAATAAACTATCTGCTCGGCTGTCCTGATGACGGCGAATTTCTTGTGAATAATGAAACAGGCGAGGCTGTGTATAAGTGGACAGACGAGCGTACTGGCAAAATTGTAAAATGGCTCAATCAGATGCACAACGATGGTGTGCTGGACGAAAAATCATTTTCTTTAAAGCATGACGCATATGTTGAAAGAATTTCAAAGGGTAATGTACTTGCGATTGCCGATTATTACGAGGATTACGCACCTGCTGAGGAAATTCTTTCTGCGGCAGGAAGTTTTGATAAGATGTATTGCCCGATAGAAGTTACTCTTGAGGAGGGGACAGCTGTTCCGTTTCTTGCAGATTATGGTGACTTTGCGGTTGCTGACGGTATCGGAATTACAACAGCCTGTGAGGAGCCAGAAAGAGCGTTCCGCTTTCTTGACTGGTGGTGCAGTGATGAGGCGCAGGAGCTTGTAAATTTTGCGACAGATGATATCAACGCTGAATTTGACCCAGCTTCTGAAACCTATTATGAGGACACAGGTGCTTCGCTTTATGCTGAGCCTTTCCCGATGAGAGGACTTACCGAAAAAAATGCTGACGGGAAATATTATTCCGCAGCAGTTACAAAATATACCTCTGTATATACAGAGCCGCAGGCTGCTGCCGCAGAGGCTTACGGGGTAACACTTTTTGCAGAGATGTTCACTCAGAAAAGCGAGCTGCCTGTATACGAAAGAACGCTGATAAGCGATATGGAAATCCACGCTCTCAGTGAGGAGGGCATTCTTCTTGAAAGTCTCGGGACATACATCAAAACTGAGGTGCAGAACGCAATTAAGCTCCCTGCTGAGGAGTTCGACGCAAAATGGAATGAGATTACTGAGTGGTGCAAAAATAATGGTGCAGATGATTTGTCAAAGATTATGACAGGCTATGTGCAGAAGGATATGGGCATAAAATAAAAAATGGGCATCGGTTGTATTGAACCGATGCCCTTAATGTTTTACTTCATATTTTCAATTGTCTCAACAGCAAGATTAAGGAAGTCACCGCTGAAATCCTCGATAAGACCCATATCACAAGCGTGAGTGATGTCGGGAGAAATCGGAATCTGAGCAAGAAGCGGAATGCCGTTTTCAGCGCAGACAGCGTCAATATGGCTGTCGCCGTAAAGCTTGATTTTCTTGCCGCAATCAGGACACTCAACATAGCTCATATTCTCAACAACACCAAGAATAGGAATGTTCATCATATTAGCCATGCTTACAGCCTTGTTTACAATCATAGCAACCAAATCCTGAGGAGAAGCAACGATAACAATACCATCAAGCGGAATTGACTGGAATACAGTCAGCGGAACGTCACCTGTTCCCGGAGGCATATCAACAAACATATAGTCAACGTCGCCCCAGATAACGTCTGTCCAGAACTGCTTTACAACACCTGCAATAACAGGACCTCTCCAGATAACAGGGTCACTTGGATTTTCAAGGAGCAGGTTTACAGACATAATTTCAATTTTGTTGCGGGAGATTGCAGGGAGAATACCCTCCTGTGTGCCCTTGGCTCTGCCGCCTATGCCGAACATTTTCGGAATGGACGGGCCTGTAATGTCGGCGTCCATAACAGCAGTCTTGTAGCCTTTTCTTGAGAAAAGAGTAGCAAGCATACCTGTAACAAGGGACTTACCAACGCCGCCCTTACCGCTTAGTACGCCGATAACTTTCTTTACACTGCTTTGTGCGTTGAGAGGTTCAATCATGCTCTGAGGCTGATTTCTTGACTCACAGTTAGCGCTGCAGCTTGAACAATCGTGTGTACATTCGCTCATTTCAACATTTCCTTTCAAAGAAAATAATCAGTATTATTCAGAACAATACTTACTAAGTATAGTATACACCTTTTTAAATAATTTGTCAATAATCCTCACAATTATTCACGAAAAGTTGTGGACTTTTACATTATTAAGGAGTATAATAAAAACAACAACTATGGTAAGGAGAAATTCTTATGGCAATTAATTTTATAAGAGCATCTGATATCAACTGCGGTCTTGCAACGGGAACAAACGACTACGTTTCAGCTTGTGAAAGAATATATAATTTTCGTCTTGCTGAAGCTGCCGAAAAAATTTATATGGACTCAAAAACACGTCCTCTTGTCCTGCTTTCAGGGCCATCAGGTTCAGGCAAAACTACCAGTGCACTTCGTATCGGAAAGCGTCTGCGTGAAAAGGGGCTTTCTGTGCATATAATTTCAATGGATAACTATTTCCTGCCCGATGGTGTGGGAGAAATGCCACTTGACGATGAGGGAAAGATTGACCTTGAATCGCCGCTGAGAATGGACATTCCTCTTTTCAGCGAACACCTGAAAAAGATGTTCAAGGGTGAGCCTGTGGAGCTTCCCAAATTTAATTTTGTAACCCAGAGCAGAAGCTGGGGAGAAACACTTTGCAGACGTCCTGATGAAATTATTATCCTCGAAGGTATCCACGCTCTTAACCCAGAGGTAACGGGAGATACCGATGATTTTACAACCTGTATCTACGTCAGCGTCCGCACCCGAATTCAGGGTAGCGAGGATACCGTTCTTCACCCGAGAACAATCCGTCTTATGCGCCGACTTTGTCGTGACAAGCTGTTCAGAGGCAGAAGTGCTTCCGAGGTTTTCGGTATGCTTCCAAGCGTAACCCGAGGCGAGGATTTGTACATTATGCCGCACAAGCACCGTGCACACTTTGATATTGATACATTCCTTGCATATGAGCCGTCTGTTTACAGAACAATGCTGCTGCCTGAGCTTGAAAACGCGAGTGACCTTGCAAAGGTAAGCGGTGACTATGACGCATTGCTGAATACCCTCCGAAACCTTGAACCGCTTGATAAATGCACAGTCCCTTCCGACTCACTTGTCCGTGAGTTTATCGGTGGAAGCAGCTTCAGTTACTAAAGTAAAACTGTATATTAAAGCATAAACCACGGTATCACCTGATAAAGATGATACCGTGGTTTGTTTTAAATAATAAATCAATCATCTGACAGCAATACTGCTTCGGAATACATAATTACACCTGTTCCCGAATTCGGGTGGATATGGTCAAGCAGATACTTATCGTCGGGTGCATAGTTTAATTTTTCTGAGATGTACGGATTTGCATTAATAAAAATGCTTCCATTTTCCGCGCAAAGCTTTTCAAGTGATAATGTATATTCTTCGTTAAGTATAAGCTTTGTACTGAATGGCAGTGAAGTTACCGAATCACCGTCTGTTGAATACCACGGCGCAATAAAGGCAAATTCAGCAGAGCTGTTCTTATTAAGCAGCTTTATTCTCAGTTCCTCAATTCTTTCTGAATATATTTCAGCTGTCATTGCACAGGTTTCTTCATCACGATATCGTACATCATTTGTTCCAATTGCTATTACATATAGGTCGGATACAGGTATATTTTCAATTGTGTCAATAAGGTAAGATACCGTACAGCCGCCCTTTGAATGATTGTTAATCTGCTTTCCGTTAAGATGTTCCAGAATAGGCTCATACCAAGGGCAACCACCGTTTTTAGTACCCTCTGTGACACTGTCGCCAATAAAGCAGATAGAGTCGGCATCAGTCATTGCCTGATATAAACGGCTGTTTTTCATCTCATCTGTAATTTCGAGTCCGTTGGTAATACTGCGCAAAAATCCGTTTCCGTCAAAGTAATATCGTTCTGTTACGGAGCTTATATCCATTTTGTTTCCGAACAGAACCTCTGTAATTATTTTGTTTGAATTGTCAGCGCGTTCTATATCGTCGGTGCTGAGTTCTTTTCTCAGTTCAGCATTATATTGCATTTCATATATCGGAAGTGCACGGAAATTTCCATCAGCATTTGCCTGAGTATAAAGCGGAACAATTCCACCTCCGATTATCTGTTTTGTATCCCTGTCAATATATACCTCTGTAAGTATGCTTGTGTCGCCTTGATTTTCACGATATATGTTAGCGAAGTTTCCGGGGCAATAAGCCTCGAAAACAGATTTGCCGTTATAATCGGATATGTAAACAGGCTCGACAGCGTGAGGGTGGTCACCAAGAATTATGTCTGCTCCGAATTCCTTGAAAATGTCAAACCAGACTTCCTGTTCAGCGTCAATTGAGTTGGAAAATTGAGTGCCTATATGAGGAAGAACTATTATAAGGTCAGGATTAAAGCCTTTGGCTTTATCGAAATCCTTTCTTACTTGTTCCTTAAGCAGTTCAAACAGTTCCCCTGAGGTTCCTGAGATAACTGATGTAATATGTGCCATCGAAGGATTTATAAGTCCTTCGACAGTATAGTTATTACTGCCGTATGTATAGGCAAGTACAGCGAGTTTGATACCCTGACATTCAATAAGTTTTACACGTGAGCTTTCTTTCTCATCAGCATTTCTGTATGAGCCGATATGGTCAAGTCCGATTTCATCAAGCTTGTCAAGTGTTCTGACAGCACCGTGAATACCCTTGTCCAGAACGTGATTGTTGGCAGTTGTAACAAGGTCAAAGCCTGCCGCTTTTACAGCCTCTCCGAATTCATCGGGAAAATTAAGAGCAAGCTGTTTTCCGTCATCGAAATTGCTTGTTGAATATCCTGCATCTTCGCCTGCCATAGGGCCCTCAAATACGCCTATTGCATAATCGGCAGAGGAAATATATTTCTTGGAATATTCAAAAACATCTGAAAAATCGTATTTGCTTCCGTTGTAAGCTCTTTTCACTTGGTCTTCAAGAAGAATTAAGTCACCTGCAAAGGTTAGCCTGAAAGCGTTGTCAAAAGCAGTTTGCTGTTCCGAAGTTATTGTCCTGTAAATAATATCATTTGTCTGAATGACAGAAGTATTTTCCTCAAGAATGTCATCATCTGCTGAATACACGCTTGCTACCGATGAAATGGCAAATGAAAATGCTACAATGCCAGCGGCAAGCTTAGCTGCTGTAAATCCTTTTTTATGCAGTGTAAATATTTCTGCACCCTGCTGTGCAAACCGATTTAATGGAGCAGCAATATAATCGTTGCCGAAAGCGATACAGATTATAATGGTTGCTGCTACAGAAATAAGCATTACAGTAAGTATGCTGCTGTTTTCAAGAAGCTCGCTTACAACGAGTGTAATCGGACGATGGATAAGGAATATCCATAAGGAATTTCTTCCCATCATTGACAGCAATGGTATTTTTTTGTTTACTGAAAGCTGCAATATTGCCTTTAAAGCTAAAACTGCTGTGCCGAAAATTGCTAATCTGCCAAAAGTTTCAATAGCTTCGATGTATCCGAACATCATTAAAGCGTCATCGGTAAATCTGAAAATTGTGCGTGAAACAAATGCCGCAGCCGCTGCAAGCACAAGCCACATAATTCCTTTTGGGATACGGCGTAAGTATTTTTCTTCGGCAAGCTTGCTAGCTTTTTCTGTTGTAAGCAGGTAGCCTGACATATAGAATGGATAGAATGAAATTATTCTTGCTGCTGCAAAGCTGTTGTCAACAGAAGGGAAAAATCCGATAATAACAGCAATTGCTCCGAGAATAAGTGTTATATCGCTGAATTTTGCAAGATGATGTGCGGTAAGTCTCCATACAACAAGAGCGATAAGGTACCAATAGGAATACATTGGTTCAATAAGCGGTTTTTCACCCCAAATAAGCCACATTGCACTGTTGAAAATAAAATATAGGAAAATCAATTTAATGATTGCCTCAAAGCTGTGTGACTTTTCACTTTTTCCGAAGAAGCCTGACAGAAAAACAAAAGCAGGCATATGAAACATATATATGTAATCAAATACGCTGTTAAATATTTCATTACTTTGAAATGGGAGCAGTATATGTGCAAAAACAGTCAGAAGCATAAGAAAGCCCTTTATGTTATCCCAGTAAAATATGCGGCTTTTTGTCTTTTCCAAAATGATTTCCCCCTAAGCATTAATTGGAATAATTATACCATATTTTTCTTTAATCTTCAAGTGTACGTGCAAACTAAGACAGGGCACTCCGCATAATACAAAAAGGGTATCGGAAAATCCGATACCCTTGAATTTGTAATGTAAATCAAACTTACTTGAGTTCGATTGTAGCGCCAGCAGCTTCGAGCTTAGCCTTGAGGTCATCAGCGTCAGCCTTGGAAGCACCTTCCTTAATTGTCTTAGGAGCAGCT
>JAZSHA010000268.1:0-7055 GCA_045533025.1 Oscillospiraceae bacterium | reverse complement strand
CAAGTAATAATTATTGCAAAGCGGCTTTTGATTTTTCGGAAGCCGCTTTGATTTATAGGTGAATTAGATAGGAAACAATATTGCTGTTAGTTACTGCATTTATATAGTTGAACACGAAAAGAAAAACACCATATATGATATGAAAGGGATAAAATATGAGAAAAATAATAATCACTATTGTTTTACTTGTTTCCACTATTGTTTTTTCTTCTTGCGATACAAACACCAAAACAACAGTTGGAAATTATAAAAAAGAACTCAGCGAGGAAGTCATACGGTGTTTAGATAATAATGATGAAGATGGATTGAAAAAATTATTTTGTAAAGCAACATTATCAAATACTTCTACACTTGATAAACAAATTAGCTTAGCAATGGAATTTTACGAAGGTAAATGTATATCGCATGGAATAATTTTGGGTACATAAGGTTCTTCAATCAGAGGTGGTGACGTTTCAAAGGAAGATATAAATCCACATATTTGCGAAATAAAAACTGATCAAGATAAAACTTATGATATATGGATTTGTTCATATAAGACCAATACTGAATACCCAGAAAAAGTTGGAATATCTGAAATCCATATAAAATCTGAAGATGGAAGTGAATGTACTATTGGCGAATATATTTATTAATTAATACTATAACCGCAAGATTGATATTTCGCAGGATTGCTGAATAAAATATTATATTGAACTGCTGTAATTGATTTTACAGCAGTTTGTTTTTTTGCACAAAAATTCGCTGTAATGCTTGAAAGTTGTTATAAAATGGTGTACAATTAATATGTATATTTTTAAATCAATATCTGGAAAGGATTTTTTATATGAACTGGACTGAAGTTAACATTTACACAACTACTGAAGGTATTGACCCTGTTTGCGGTTGCTTGCTGAGAATTGGTGTTACGGGGTTTGTTATCAAGGACGCTAAAGATTTTGAGGAGTTCCTCAATGACAAGACTGGCAACTGGGATTACATTGATGATGACCTTATGAATTTAAAGGACTGCGAAACCTGCGTTACGGTTTATCTGCCTGACAACTCTCAGGGTGTGGATATGCTTGCTGCAATCCGTTCGGAGATGGTTGCGCTTGCTGGACGTGACGAGGACAAGGCTTTCGGTCGACTTGCTGTTGAGCTTGCCAATGTTCGTGAGGAAGACTGGGCTAACAACTGGAAGCAGTATTTCAAGCCTCTTTCAGTTGGCGAAAAACTTGTTATCAAGCCGTCCTGGGAGGAATACAACAAGACTGATGACAGAATTATTCTTGAAATTGACCCTGCTTCAAGCTTCGGCACGGGACAGCACAACACTACTCAGCTTTGTCTTGAACTGATTGAGAAAAATCTCAACAATGGTGACAGACTGCTTGACCTTGGCTGCGGAAGCGGTATTCTTTCGATTGCTTCTATTCTGCTTGGTGCGGAGGAAGTTACGGCGGTTGACATTGACCAGAACAGTGTGAAGATTGCAAAAGAAAATGCTGAGAAAAACAATATTGCTGCTGAGAAGTACACTGCGTACTGCGGAAATGTTATTGATGACAATGAACTGGTTGAAAAAATCGGCGGCGGATATGATGTTATTGCAGCAAATATTGTTGCTGACGTGCTGATTGCGATGAGTCCACTGTTTGAGAAGTTCGTGAAAAAGGGCGGCACTCTCATTCTTTCGGGAATTATTTCAGAGCGTTGCCACGAGGTAATTGACGCTGTTAAGGCTAAGGGTTACACACTTGTTGAACAGCGTGAGGAAAATGACTGGGTTGCGTTATCATTCAAAGCGTAAAGGACTTGATTTTATGACAATTATTTATTCGGCTGACAACAAGATTTTCAGCTATGATGAAGATGAAAAGCTGCTTACCGAAATTCCCTGCGGTAAGATTACAAAATACAGAGAAACTATCCGAAGCATTCAGCAGAAAAAGGAATGGAAAACCAGCGGAAGCGGTGCAACATTTATGGGAATGAATGCGGAAATGATTGACGCTGATTTGCTTCCTGTGCAGATTACGGGACTGGGTGTATGCGGTGATGAACTGGTTTACGGTGTAAATCTTGAAGGTGTGGGAAGTGTTTACCACAGAAGCTTTGACCCGTCCGATGACAGCGAAGGACTTGTTCGTGCTTCAAATGAATTTGTTTTCGGTTCATTTGATTGCAAGGGCGACCAGCTTGCTGTGAGTATGGGTGCAAACACCAACTCGCTTCATATTGGTGTAATGGACATCAAGGGGCGTTACAATGAATACACTGACGGCGACACTATTGAGGAAAACCCAAGCTGGGCAGCAAAGAAAAACGGTATTTACTTTTCCACTGCGGGTTATGCAAGAAATCAGTACGGTGCTGTTGCGGCTACAGGGCCACGTTCTGTTGCTTACCTTAATCTTGACAATTCCTCGATGTCTGAGATTGTTGCTGACGAAGCTTATGATTATCTGCATCCGCAGGAGGACAAGAACGGTGTGCTCTACTATATACGTCAGCCTTACGGCGGTGAAAAGCCTGAAAGCGGAATCACTTTCAAGGACGTACTCCTCTTCCCTGTTCGAATTATAAAGGGTATTTTCGGTTTCCTCAATATGTTCTCCATACTTTTCGGCGGTGAGTCGCTTAAAAGCGGAGGTACAGCAAATGGTGCAAAGTCAAAGCATCGTTCCGAAAAGGATTTGATTATTGAGGGTAATGTTATCAATGCTGAAAAGCTGGACAAGATAAATGAGTCAGACGGTGACAAGCTGTCGGGAATTATGCCAGCAAGCCGTGTGCTGATTAAGAGACTTGCTGACGGAAGTGAGGAAATTGTCAAGAAGGGTGTGCTTGACTACGCTCTTTGCGATAAGGATGTTATAATTTCCAACGGACGTCACATAATCAGAATTAATCCTGACGGCACGGAAACACATATTACAAAGGCAAAGCTTGCTATGAATATAACTGTAAAATCTTAACAGAAAGGCAGATTGAAATTGGCGGGTAAAAAAACTAAAAACTACGGAAATGACAGTATTACCAAGCTTAAGGGTGCGGACAGAGTAAGACTTCGTCCTGCTGTAATTTTCGGCTCAGACAGTATTGAGGGATGTGAACACTCAATTTTTGAGATTATTTCCAACTCAATCGACGAATCCCGTGATGGTCACGGCGACAAAATTATTGTTACATTCTATCAGGACAAATCCATTGAGGTTGAGGACTTCGGACGAGGCTGTCCTGTTGACTACAACAACACTGAACAGTGCTACAACTGGGAGCTTGTTTACTGTGAGCTTTATGCAGGCGGCAAATATCAGAACAATGCAAGCGGTGACTATGAATACTCCCTTGGTCTGAATGGTCTGGGTGCGTGTGCTACACAGTATTCTTCCGAATATATGGACGTTGAAATTCATCGTGACGGTTACAAGTACAACCTGCACTTTGAAAAGGGTGAAAATGTCGGCGGGCTGAAAAAGGAAGAAACCAACCACAAGAAAACAGGTACAAAGACAAAGTGGCGTCCTGACCTTGAGGTTTTCACTGATATTAACGTAAGCCGCGAATACTTTGAAAATATACTCAAGAAGCAGGCTATTGTCAATCCGAATGTTTCGTTTGTTTTCCGCTATCAGACTACGGATGGAAAATTTGAGGAAACAACTTATTTATATGAAAACGGTATTTCCGACTACATTAACGAGATTATCGGTGAGGAATACCTTACTCCGCCTCAGTACTGGCAGTGTGACAGAAAGGGTCGTGACCGTGATGACAAGCCTGAATACAAGGTAAAGCTTTCGGTTACATTTGCTTTCTCCAACAAGGCGGCTTTACTGGAATACTACCACAACTCCAGTTTTCTTGAACACGGCGGTTCACCTGACAAGGCTGTAAGCAAGGCATTTCTTTCTGCTATTGACGGTTATCTGAAAAATAACAACAAATACAACAAGGGTGAAAAGTCTATCAAGTGGGAAGATATTCAGGATTGTCTGGTACTGATTTCGTCCTCTTTCTCCACACTCACCTCATATGCTAACCAGACTAAGAAGGCTATTACAAACAAGTTTATTCAGGATGCGATGACGGAATTTCTCAAGCATCAGCTTGAAGTTTTCTTTATTGAAAATCCTGATTTTGCGACAAAGATTGCGGAACAGGTACTTGTAAACAAGCGAAGCCGTGAAACTGCTGAAAAGACAAGAGTAAACCTTCAAAAAACGCTTACACAGAAGATTGACCTTGCAAATATGGTACAGAAGTTTGTTGACTGCCGTACAAAGGATCTGGCAAGACGTGAAATCTACATCGTGGAGGGTGACTCGGCGCTTGGGGCTTGTAAGACAGCACGTGATGCTGGATTCCAGGCAAGTATTCCTGTAAGAGGTAAAATTCTCAACTGCTTAAAAGCAGATTATGCAAAGATATTCAAGAACGATATTATCACTGACATTATCAAGGTGCTTGGCTGCGGTGTTGAAGTTACTTCAAAGGCTAACAAGGAGCTTTCCAACTTCAATCTTGAAAATCTCCGCTGGAACAAGGTTATTATTGCAACCGATGCCGACGTTGACGGCTTCCAGATAAGAACGCTTATTTTGACAATGTTGTATCGACTTACTCCGACACTTATCAATGAGGGTTATGTTTATATTGCGGAGACTCCCCTGTTCGAAATCAACACTAAGGACAAGACTTACTTTGCGTACAACGAACAGGAAAAGACTGAAATTCTTGAAATGATAAAGGGTCAGAAATACAAGATTGACCGTTCAAAGGGTCTTGGTGAAAACGAACCTGAGATGATGTCGCTTACAACTATGAATCCTGACACAAGACGTCTTATCAAGGTTACTCCGACAGATATTGAGGCTACTGCAAATATGTTTGACCTGCTTCTCGGTGATAATCTTCAGGGACGTAAGGATTACATTGCACAGTACGGTAATCAGTATCTTGAACTGGCTGACATAAGCTGATTTACAAAATTTAAGGAGGACTTGTTTTGGCAAAAAAAAGCAAGAAAACTGAAGATAAAGCTGTAAAAAAAGCTATTCCTAACGCATATATTGCAGGCAGCGGTATTGTTGCGGAGGAGCAAATTACTGACACGCTTGAAAAGAACTATATGCCTTATGCGATGAGTGTAATTGTTTCCCGTGCGTTACCTGAGATTGACGGCTTCAAGCCGTCACACAGAAAGCTTCTTTACACGATGTACAAGATGGGACTTCTGACCGGTCCTAAAACAAAGTCGGCTAACATTGTTGGTCAGACGATGAAGCTTAATCCTCACGGTGATGCTGCAATTTACGAGACTATGGTACGTCTTGCCCGTGGTAACGAGGCACTGCTTCACCCTTACGTTGACAGCAAGGGTAACTTCGGTAAGGCTTACTCCCGTGATATGGCTTACGCTGCGTCACGATACACGGAGGCAAAGCTTGACCCTATCTGCAATGAGCTTTTCCGTGATATTGACAAGGACACGGTTGATTTTGTACCTAACTACGATAATGAAACCGTTGAGCCTACTCTCCTGCCTGCGACATTTCCATCGGTACTGGTGAACTCAAACGTTGGTATTGCGGTTTCTATGGCGAGTGCTGTATGCTCGTTCAACCTTGCGGAAATCTGCGAAACTACGATTGCACTTATCCGTAATCCTGAGCATAATATTCTCACAACACTGAAAGGTCCTGACTTTTCGGGCGGTGGATTTATGCTTTACGACGAGGACGAGCTGGAGAAGATTTACCGCACGGGACGCGGCTCTGTAAAGGTACGCTCGCGCTATCAGTTTGACAAGGAATCAAACTGCATTGAAGTTGTGCAAATTCCGCCTACGACTACTGTTGAGGCGATTATGGATAAGATTATCGAGCTTATCAAGGCAGGAAAAATTCGTGAGATTTCCTATATTCGTGATGAAACAGACATCAATGGTCTGAAGCTTGCGATTGACATCAAGCGCGGTGTTGACCCTGACAAGCTGATGAAAAAGCTGTTTAAGATGACTCCGCTTCAGGATAATTACTCCTGCAACTTCAATATTCTCATAAGCGGTTCGCCTAAGGTTATGGGTGTTTATGAAATTCTTGATGAGTGGATTGCGTTCCGCAGAGAGTGTATCAAGAGAAGAACATATCACGAGCTTACAAAGAAAAAAGAACGTCTGCACCTGTTGAAGGGCTTGCAGAAAATTCTTCTTGACATTGACAAGGCTATCAGAATTGTCCGTGAAACTGAGGAAGAAGTTGAGGTTGTACCAAATCTTATGATTGGCTTCGGTATTGACGAGGTTCAGGCGGAATATGTTGCTGAAATCAAGCTCCGTCATCTCAACAAGGAGTACATTCTCAAGCGTACTGCTGACATTGAAGGACTTGAAAAGGACATTGCAGAGATGGAGGGCATCCTCAAGGACGACAAGAAAATCAAGAACATTATTGTTGAGGAACTCAAGGAAGTTGTCAAGAAATATCAGCAGCCGAGAAAGACTATGTTCTACTATGAAAATGACGAGGACGAGGTTGATATTGAGGACGATACACCTGACTACCCTGTCAATCTGTTCCTTACTCAGGGCGGCTACTTCAAGAAAATCACTATGCAGTCGCTCCGTATGGCGAGTGAACAGAAGCTTAAAGACGGCGATATGATGATGACGGCTATTGAGGGAACGAACAAAACTGAGCTGCTGTTCTTCTCGGACAAGTGTCAGGTTTACAAGACGAAGGCAAGCGCATTTAAGGATACAAAGGCATCCGAGCTTGGTGACTTTATTCCTGTTAAGCTTGGTTTTGACGAGTATGAAAATGTGATTTCTATGATTTCCACGTTGGACTACAGCGGTCACTTGATTATGGTATTTGAAAACGGTAAGGTTGCTAAGGTGCCCCTTAACGCTTATGAAACAAAGACCAATCGAAAGAAGCTTGCCAACGCTTACACGGCGAAATCCAAGCTTGTGAAGATGTTCCTTGTGGCTGACAACACGGACATTATGCTCCGCTCAACAAACGGCAGGGCTATTGTGTTCAACACGGGAATGATTCTGCCGAAAT
>JAZSHA010000230.1:0-23371 GCA_045533025.1 Oscillospiraceae bacterium | reverse complement strand
AGAACCTTGATTATACGCTTTATATCTTCGTCCCATGGTTTGTATTCAAGCAGAGCGAGAAACTCTGCTGTCTGCTGTTCATCTAACACAGGACGTATCTTTTTATTGCGTTTTTTCGGAAGAATTACATTTTTACAAGGTGTGTCACGGATAAATCCCTGTTCAACACCTCTATGAAAAATACTCTGAATAACAATGTAAATCTTGCGGACTGTGGCAGGATTGAGGTCATATGAAAGCATAATCTGTGTCAGCTTTGGTGTAGTTATATCCTTGACCTTTACATTTCCAAGAATAGGTGCAATGTGTTTGTCATACTGTCCTTTATAAGTGTAGGCAGTGCTTTCTTTCAATTCAACGGGAGCATAGTTTTCAAAATACCAATCCGCAAGCTCTGAAAAACGCATACACTCATTAAGCTGAACATAACCTTTGCAGTGCTGCTCAAACTCAAAAGCATATTGCTGTGCAAGTTTTTCAGCCTTTTTCGGTGTTGTATCATGTGGCGGTGTATATGTGGTTGACTTGATAATCTGCTTTCCGTTCATATCATAGCCTAAGGATACTTTAATACGGAAATTGTTTCCTCTTTTTGTAATAGTAGCCATAAAATTTAATCTCCTTCATTAAATACAGATTTTTATGACATACTCCTGTTAATTTTATTTTATCACTTTACCACCCGAAAGTCAAGTGCTGTTTATAGAAATATGTCATTTTGTCGGACGGCTTATGTACAGCATATATGGTGCAATAGAAAAACTGCTGTCCTGCTGTCCGAAAGCCGTAAATACGTTGTTTAAGCTGTCCGAAGAAAGTGTCCACGGACGTTTCGGACACCTCGGACGGCATTTTTGTTGTTTGTTATATAGATTTAATATATATGCCAATCGTATAAATACGCGTGCAGGCGTGCGAACCGCATAAATACGTCATTTCAGGCGTGCGGATGGCGTGCATACAAGGCGTGCGTAAAACAAACCGCACACCTCCCGCACGGCTCACAAATCACGCAATATCGGGCTTCGCACGCCTGCACGCCTAAAATCAATGTTGTACTGAAAATCATTTTCTTCACCTCCAGTCTTGTTTGTAATTCAAGTATATCATAATCCGTTTTTGCAACTAGAGTACAATAGAATACACTCGTTTGTAAATTAAGTACACAAGAAGCAACTACTGTTCTTAAGAGTAACCGAAATTTAACAGTTTGTCTGCATATGAAATGTGCTTAAATATTTTGTAAATATTTTTAGTGTAAGGTGCTGTATCTTTTTGCAGCTTCATTATACCATATTCGATTTTTGCAAAATTCGGGCAAAAATAGCTGATTTTGTGTCCGTACTATACGTTAATATACCTTAATATACCTTACAATACGTTACTATACGTTCAAATTCACAGAATAGATATATATGGAACGTGCTAAAATATTTCGTAAATATTTTATGTACTGCTCGGTCACGCAAAAAAAGAATCAGTCTGCTGCATTTTCAGTACAATGCGACAGACTGATTTTATTATGAATATGGAACAGGGAACAAGGGCGGCGGAGCCGCAAGGAATACTTACGGTGCCGTAAGTAACGCCATAGTACTTATGACATTGCTTTAACCGCAATATCATAAGTACAGGCGCTCTCCGAGAGGGAAATTAAAGCAATATCAAGTAATTTATATCAAAGTTTCACTCCAAATCCATTTCCGACTCTTCCGCCATTTTTCAGATGTTCAACATAACAACGCCTCATAGAAGTGTTTGTTGGAAGTCTGTCGGGATTTTTTTCTTCTGTGTCAAACAATCTCCACAGATCTTCGCCATAATTGGTTTCACTGCCTATGATGTCATACTCTGACATAAAGCGATATGTATTTGTATTTTTCGGAAGTATATCCTTATTTTCAGGATATAAAAGCCACGAAAAGCATACAAAGGGACATTTTTCTCCTACCTGATCCTTGAAAAATTCCCTTGCCTGTGCGTATGCCTTGTCACAGCTTTCCTTGTCAAGAGGAGTGCCTGTTCTGGGAATATGCACGTTGATTACCTTGCTTTTGTCAGCTTCAAGCTTTACACCGTCTTTTTCGTAATCCTGCCAGGTTGTAATTATTTCAAATTGTAATCTGCCCAATGCAAATCTGGTTAAATCAAAAAATCCGCAGAACCATGGAGAAACAAAGGAACCTCTGATACCTTTGACAAGCTTACATTCTTCAAGCTTCCATTTAAGATCAAAAACGCTGTCTCTATATATCTGCATATCAATTCCTTTTTTACTGTATATCGTTTTAAGATGCTTGGTCAAACAAATAAATACCAACAGTTCAACCGTATAGTCATGAATTCCTGTTATTTCGGAAATTTCTCTTGTTCTTTTAAATAGTTTCGTCTGATAATCCATTGAAATATTTGCTTTGTATGCGGACAGGATTTCATCAAAAAGTCTGCCTGCTTTTTCGTCTATGGATATTTTCACATAGGTATTCAGCAGATACTCTGCATCTGTTTTCTCATATTCAAATTCCTTGAAAAATCCTGTTAAATAATCTCTCATATCAAAACTCCTCTATAATCATTTTTCCGTTCCATAGATTTCTGACGGACGAAAACCGAAATGGCTTTTGAAACAGTTAGAGAAATAACTTACATCCTCATAACCGCATTTCCACGCAATATAACGTATTTCTTCCTTACCTGCCTTCAGCATTTTTATTGCTGTTTCCATACGTAATGCCTGCACATATTTAACAAAGGTGAGTCCCGTTACTTCCTTGAAGCGTCTGCAAAAATAGGTTTCATTGTAACCGAAATGCGCACTTATATCTTTAGGTGAAATTTTATCCGCAAAATGTTCATTGACATATTTTAGAATATCGTAAAATCTTCTGTCTTTTTCATTGTTTGCTTTTTTAGGTACAGTGCCGTAGTTGATTAAAACTCCAAGAATTTCGTATATCTTACTTTCTGCCTGAAGCGGATTATATGCTTCACGGTCTGTTGCTATTTGTATAAGCTGTTCAACTGCACATTTTAAAATTTTATCATCTATGACTCGCGGGAAAACAATTTCTCCCTTTGAAATCGGCATAAGGTATTTGTCAGATGCGGGTGTCCCATTGCAGAATTTCTCCACATCAAACATAATCGTATGATATTCCACACCGTCACTGCCTGCAATTCCGCAATGCATTTTTTGTGGCGGGCTGACAGCTGCCTGACCTGCTTTCACTTCATAATGTCCCTCATCGGAATGCAGCATCAGACTGCCCGAAACAACAAAATTAATTTCCATTCTGTCATGCCAGTGCATACCGAAACACATTCTTTCTGCATCACTTATATGACCGTATAAAAGCTTTATTGAGCTTTCACCATACACCACAGGTATTAATTCTTTATACGCATCCAGCATACCAATCCCTCGTATCATTATTGTTATAAATGCCGCTGATAATCTTCTGTATTTTCAATGCTTCTCTGCCGCTTATCTGAAGCGGCTCCAATCCTGATACAGCACGATAAAACTGATTTATCTGCACTGCGTGCTGTGTTCCCCAATATGACTTTCCGCCTGTATAGGATACTATTTCCTGCGGCTGATTATATACTGTTTCTGTTGTACCGTCATTATAATTTATAACAGCTTCATCGTAAGAAAGCCGCACTGTTCCGTTTTCACATACAAGCCGTATTTCGATAGGCTCGTCCACAAAATAATTGTTCATTGCATAAAATCCGAACAAGCATCCGTTTTCGTACTCTATCAGACCTTCTGCGCTATCCTCCACAATCATAATTTCATGATTTCTGTTGTGCAGGGAGGACTGTACCTTTACAGGAGTGCTGTCTATGAACCAGTTAGCAAGATCAAGGGAATGTATAGCCTGGTCAATTATCACACCGCCGCCTTCTTTATCCCAGGTACCTTTCCAATCTGAATCACCATAGTAATCATCGGAACGGCACCAGGTCAGCACGCTCCTGCCGCATCTGACAGAACCAAGTCTGCCGTCATTGATTCTCTTTTTTACCAGCATTGATGGTGTATTGTAGCGACACTGAAAAATCACTCCGTAAAGCACGCCGCGTTGCTCTGCAAGCTGTACCGCGTGAACTGCGTCCTCATAGCGTATGCTCATAGGTTTTTCACTGATTACATTTATACCTGCATTAAATGCGTCACAAGCTACGGGTATATGCAGATAATGAGGCAGACAAATATGTACAGCGTCAGGCTTTTCCTTTTCAAACAGTTCTTTGTAATCCGTATATGCTGTTGTATTGTATTTTTCTGCCGCAGCTTGTGCACGTTCTTCCCTGATATCACATACACCAACCAGTTGTATGTTTTCCAAAGCGTTTATAGAATCCAGATGCATTACCGAAATATTACCGCAACCGATAACAGCAGCTCTGATTTTTTTCATAGCTATGCCTCCTTAATTATTACTGTAATAATCATAGCACAGCTTTACTCTGTATAATTATATCATTTTTTCTTTCACTTGTAAAATCTTTACCTTTTATGAGGTAAAAAAATTACAACTATAAGTTCAAATCCTATATTTCAAAAACGTACCGTAATGGTAAAATAAAGCTACAATAATTTATCAGGGAGGTATTGACTATGAAAATCGGAACTTGTGTATCCTTTTCCTCTATGGAAGGAATGAAAGAAAAATTTGCAGTTTTAAGGAAGAATAATTTTGATTCCTGCCAGCTTATTTCATGGTGTCCAAATGTGTGGACGGATGAAAATGCCGTGGAATTAAAAGCACTACTCGAAAAGTATGACATAACCGTTTCTGCATTCTGGTGCGGCTGGGAAGGACCTTGCGAATGGAATTTTTACACGGGACAGCTTACTCTCGGACTTGTGCCGCCTGAATACCGTACAATGCGTATAAAAAATCTCTGTGACGGCGCAGACTTTGCTCATAAAATCGGTGTTGCCGACGTGATAACTCATATGGGATTTATTCCTGAAAATCCATATGACCCAAATTTCAGCAGCTTCTGTGTTGCAGTAAAAACAGTAGCAACCCACTTAAAGAACAACGGACAATATCTGCTTTTTGAAACAGGACAGGAAACTCCTGTGACAATGCTTCGCTGCTTTGAAACGGTAGGCTGTGACAATTTCGGAATCAATCTTGATACCGCAAACCTTATTCTTTACGGCAAAGCCAATCCTGTTGACGCACTTGATGTATTCGGCAGATATGTAAGAAATCTTCACGCAAAGGATGGCTGTTATCCGACAAACGGTCACGATTTAGGCTGCGAAACACGCATCGGTGACGGTAAAGTTGATTTCAAGGCGCTTTTCAAGAAACTGCATGAGCTTGGATATGATTCCTATGTGACTATTGAGCGTGAAATTGAAGGCGAACAGCAGCTGTCTGACATAAAAGAGGCAAGAGAATATTTGCAGAACATCATTAATGAAACTTACGGCAGATAACAAGCAAAGGAGGAAAAATTATGCTGAAAACAGGTTTAATAGGTGTGGGCGGTATAAGCGGTGAGCATATACCTGTGTGGGAAAATATGAAGGACGCAGAATTGGTTACGTTGTGTGATATACGTCCTGAACGAATGGAGCGTTATGGAGACAAACACTGTTACACAAATTTTGATGAAATGCTTGAAAATGAAAGTATAGATATTCTTGATATCTGCCTGCCGACTTATCTGCACGCAGACTATGCAATAAAGGCAATGGAAAAGGGTATCAATGTAATCTGCGAAAAGCCGGTTTCATTAAAGGAAGAGGATGTAGAACGGGTTTATTCAACTGCAAAGAGAATGAATGTAAAATTTATGGTTGCACAGGTGCTTCGTTTCTGGCCCGAATATGAACTTATCAAAGAGCTTTACGACACGAAGAAATACGGAAAGCTGTTATCGGGTTATATGAACCGACTTGGCACCTGCCCGAAATGGAGCTGGGATAACTGGATGAAGGACCCGCTCCGAAGCGGTCTTGTTCCTTACGATCTGCACGTTCACGACCTTGATTTTATGGTATATGCTTTCGGACAGCCTGTAACCGTACAGAGCAGCCGTTCAAAAAGACCTGAACAGGACTACATCAGTGCAACCTACAAATTTGATGATTTCTTTGTAACAACCGAAGCGGCTTGGTATGCGGCGCCTCTCCCCTTTGGTGCAGGTTTCCGCTTTCAGTTTGAAGAGGCACTTGTAACCTACGAAAACGGAAGATGTATGGTTTATCAGAATGATGATACAATTCTTGATTTGTCTGCCGGAGAATCAGCCGGTGAAGGCTCGATAAATCTTCCGAGAACAAACGCTTATGCCAACGAAATACATTATTTTGCCGAATGTGTACGCACAGGTAAAAATCCCGACAGAATAAAACCAAGTGAGCTTGAAACAGTAATCAATATATTGAACAGGATATAAATTCCGTTTTCCTTGACATAAGGAATTATTGTGATATACTTATTTCAGATAGTGTTCTGTTCGGAAAGGCAAACCTATGATTAAATTTGTACTTGCAAATGATTATGACGATATGAGCAGAAAAGCAGCAGACATTATCAGTGCACAGATTGCTTCAAAGCCTGACTGCGTACTTGGTCTTGCCACAGGCTCAACTCCTGTTGGGATTTATGCTTGCCTTGCTGAAAAATATAATAATGGTGAGCTTGATTTTACACATATAACAAGTCTGAATTTAGATGAATTCAAAGGGCTTTCACATGATGACAAAAACAGCTATTACCATTATATGTACAGCAATCTGTTCAGCAGAGTGAATATTGATTTGAATAAAGCCTTTGTTCCTGACGGAATTATTGAAAATGCAGATGAGGCTTGTGAAAAATACGAAAGAATCATCATATCCACGGGCGGTATTGATTTACAGCTTCTAGGTCTTGGGCATAACGGTCACATCGGTTTTAATGAACCGTCGGATGTATTCCCCAAAAGAACGCATCTTGTAAATTTAGCGGAATCTACAATCAGTGCAAATTCACGTTTCTTTGCAGACAAAAATGATGTGCCGAAACAAGCGTACACTATGGGTATTCAGAATATTATGGAAGCAAAAAAAATTTTGCTTGCGGTAAGCGGTACGGATAAAGCGGATATTGTAAGAAAAGCGTTTTTCGGTGACATAACACCGGCTGTTCCTGCCTCAATTTTACAGCTGCATCAGGATGTAACCGTTGTGGGTGATGAAGTTGCTTTTTCCAAAATAACAGATTTAATTTAAGCAGGTGTAATAATGATTATTGCAAACGGTAATGTATTTGGTATGGACGGTAAGTTTCATCGCGAAAATGTGCATATATGCGAGGATAGGATTGCTGAAATAAATTATGACAATCCATTATGTAATAACGGAGAAGAAATCATTGACGCTGACGGACTTTATGTAATCCCAGGACTTGTGGACATTCATCTTCACGGTGCGGCAGGCTGTGATTTCTGTGATGGAACAGAAAAAGCATTTCAGTCAATCGTTGATTTTGAGTTAAGTCAGGGTGTAACGAATATCGTGCCTGCAACTATGACATTGCCGAAGGAGAAGTTACAGACGATAATGACAGAATTAAGCCGTTTCGCAAAGGAAAACACATCCATAAAAGGCATTACTATGGAAGGTCCGTTCATCTCTGCCGAAAAAAAGGGTGCACAAAACGAGCAATATATCAGCAAACCTGATACACAGCTTTTCCATGACTTGCAGACAGCATCAAATGGTCTTATTAAACAGGTAACTGTTGCGCCTGAAATTGAGGGTGCTATGGAATTTATAAAGGAAATCAGTAGGGAGTGTGTGGTGTCCGTAGCTCATACAGGTGCTGATTACGAAACAACAAATGCGGCTTTTGATGCGGGGGCAAATCACGTTACACATCTTTATAACGCTATGACACCCTTTAATCACAGAGAAACAGGTGTTGCAGGTGCAGTATTTGATAATAAGAATGTATTTGTTGAACTGATTTGTGATGGTGTGCACATACATCCGTCAATGATCAGAGCAGCATTTCAGATGTTCGGTGCTGACCGTATCTGCATGATAAGCGACAGCATGAGTGCAACAGGTATGAATGATGGCGAATACTTTCTTGGTGGACAGAAGGTTATTCGAAAAGGCACTTGTGCAATACTTTCAGACGGAACGTTAGCAGGTGCAGTTTCTTCACTTTATGATAATTTCAAAAATGCTGTTTTGGAAATGAATATACCATTGGAGGATGCTGTTACAGCCTGCACATCAACACCTGCAAGGTCACTGAAGCTTGAACAAAAATGTGGTGTACTTGCTGTTGGAAGAATGGCTGATATGGTGCTGTTGGATACGGCTTTGAATATAAGATATGTGATAAAGGACGGAACATTAAGAATTTGAAGCTTTAAAGACAGATATCAGAAGATGGTAAATTGCTACTTACTAAAATAGAAGCACTCCGCCGTATTTGTTTACGACGGAGTGTTTTCAGCAGAAACATACCATTGATTTTGGTCTTTATTTGGTCATTATTGTTGCGAAAACATACATAAAAACAGCACAATCACATTTTTGCAAATTGCTCTAAAATGGCGTAAAATCGGCGTTTCAGGCGACTTACTGAAAGTTACGGAAAAGCGGTTGGACATTTCAAGTCCGGTTAGCGGCACCAATATCAACCTCGCAAACCTCGTAGAATTGGCGTTTGCGAGGTTTTTATTTGTTTCAATGTTCAAAAATAACAACAAAATAATTTATACAAACAACTCTCAACAATATACACATTTATGTAAACAAAACCGTTGTTTTTTCATCATATTCGTATGTTGAATTGTTCAACTTTATATGTTATGCTGTTTATGTATATATAGATATATTTTTATTGTGAATTTATTATATTTAAGGAGAAAAATACTATGAAAAAGAAATTGTCAACTCGACGAAAAAACTTTTTTTCAAGAATTACAGCTTTCCTTACGGCACTTGTGCTTACATTATTTATTGTGCCGCTTGGAACAATTAATATTTCAGCGGCAAATGCCAGTGTCAATGTAACCAATGCTTCGCTTACAGTTAATGGTGTAGAAGTTACCGATCAGGTGCTTCACAATAATGATGACGTTAAATTTTCCTTTAACTGGAATATCGAAAAGGGTGCGCAGGACGGAAACTTTCAAAATCCTATAGTGCTTCAATTTAACTTTGATGGTATGCAGCTGGAAGATATATATCACGGTCCGCTCATTAAAAATACCGAGCAGCAAGGTTACTATAACATCATAGACGGAAATAAGGTTGAATTTTATCTCAATGAAGAATTACTTGACGACAGCAACATAAGCGGTGAATGTAATTTCAGCGGTAAAATTAAATTCGGCACTGATGATATAATAAATGGCAATCAGGTCAATATTAAGGCATACACCTCTGACCCGAATACACCTGTTCTCAACAAGACAGTAAATATTGAACCTGACGGGGCAATTACGCTTGAAAAGGCTGCTGTAGACAGCGTTTATAAGGATGGCGATAAATTTTACCAGAATTACAAGGTAACTATTCATTCAAACGGAACAAATTCATCTACACTCCAAAATATTACTGACACTCCTGACAATTCATCACTTACAAGCTTTGACCCTGACAGAAAAATTACTGTTACAACCGAAGGAACCGTTGCAGGACTTACAAATGGCAGCACAATTGACAATTTTGGCGTCATTTCAAATATAGTAATGGAACCTAACTCAAAAGTTATTCTTGACTACAGAATGATTGTTGACGAAGGCATTTTTGATAGTGCTTCCAAGTTTGAAGAATGGAAATACAAAAATACAGTTTCAGCAACTTCACCTGATTGCACTATCACTCCCGCTTCCGCTTCACCTAATGCTCCATGGACTGAACTTAAAAAGGCAGGTACAGAGCCTGACGCTAACGGAATTATTACCTGGACGGTTACAATCAAGCACGAAAATTTCACGGGCGATATAAATGCTGACAAAGATATTCTTACGGGTCTGACTGATACTCTTGAAGGAAATCATCAATTTTACGTAACAACGCCTTCTTATGATAATTTCATTGCAGCAGCTGTACCAGGAAGCAGCTGGGAAAAGATGTATACATACACTTACCAGACCAAAATCACCGACGGGGAAACAACTGCTGACAGAGAATACAAAAACACTATGACAGTTACGCTTGACGACGCAAAACGTGATATTGTCGGAAGTGTAATTATCAAGGGTGAAAATCCTATTACAAAGACAGCAACGGAAACTGAAATCAACAAGACTACAAAGGAAATGGAATGGCAGGTTACATATAAAATTCCTGCAAATACAACTAACCTTAAAATTACCGATATTCTCAGCGGTACTAATGGCAAAACACACGAAATTGTTAATGACTCTTTTGATGTAACTGTTGGCGGCAGCACTGTAGCTGACGCTTTGTATACCGTTAACGGAAATGTTATAACATTTGATGACAGCGTACTTACCGATAATGTCGGAGAAAACATTGTTATAACTTACAAAACCAAAACTACAGACGCTCTTACAACAGAGGGCAAATTTATCAACAAGGCAACTGCTTCATACAAGCAGAACAGCGTTGATATTACTAAGGAAAGCCCTGAAGCAAGCTACACTGTTAATACTGTAAATCCAGTTACAAAAACTTACGTTCAAACTACAAACAACTTTATGTGGGATATTAAGGTTGACCTTGATGAAATCAAAGAGGTGCAGTCTCTTTCGGCAGGCAGCAAAATCCTTCTCAAAGATGAGCTGACATGGACAACCTCTCCTGCCCCGCAGATGAAACCTCTTAAAATTTACAGTGTTTCGTCAAATGACGCAAATCTCAATGAGGAATGCTCTGACAATCTCACTTATGACAGCGCAACAAGCACATTCACATTCACACTTACACAGGATATGCTTGAAAATAATAAGCTTAAATGGTTTACAATCCGATACGGACTGGACTTTGTTGATATGAACGGTTTCTGGGATACAAATGTCAATTACCATAATGTTGTTACCGCTTCATACAAAGAGGGTTCATCAGAAGCTGTTACTTTAGGCAGCTCTGACGTAAATTCGGGTATTTATCCCTCTAAGCTTAACATCATAGGCAAGTATACTACCTATGACCCAAACAACCCTTATGTTGCTTCTTATAAAATTGAAGTAAATAAAGCTAAGCTTAACCTTACTGATAATGATACGGTTATTCTTACTGACCAGCTCGGAGAAAGCCTCTCCCTTAACCCGTTATCACTTACTATAAGAGATGAAAGCACTTACACTCCGCTTGGGGATGACGAATGGAGCTTCACATACAGCAATGCTGATAACAGGCTCATTCTTACACTTCCTGACGAAAGGCACTTGCTTGTACAGTATTCGGTAGTCCTTGACATTGATTTGGAGGATAAAGCCAATATTGACACAAGTAAGCTGAAAAATGATGCGTCGCTTGAATACAGCAGCGGCAGCGATATTGTATACAGCAACGCATGGACTGCAAGCTTCTCGGAAGCAAACGCAACACTCACATCCAATACAGGATATATTTATATCAACAAGAGCGATAATATCAACCACAACAAGCTTCTTGAAGGAGCAGAATTCAAGCTTATTCCGGGTTACTTCAATGATGACAAGGAATTTACACCTTACCCTAATGTCAACAATATGTATCCGACTATCAATGATACCATAAATTACAGTGGCTCGGGCGATAACAAAATTGATGACCTTCAGCTTGCGGGTATTCTTTATCAGATGATAGAAACAACAGCCCCCACAGGATACAAGGCTGACCCGACACCGAGATATATTATCCTGAGAAATTTCGGTGAAAAAGATACTGACATTACACTTAAATTTGATGCTGCAAATATTCCTGCCAATGTAACAATTGAATATTATGTTATCGGCTCTACGGTTATGATTGAAAACGAAGCTGATACTGCTCCTGAAGCGACTTACCCAGTTCGTTTCACGAAGACCAATGAAAACGGTGATATGCTTTCCGATGCAACACTCGTTCTTTATAACAGCAATGGCGGTATTGTTGAAAGCTGGACTACAAACGGAACAATTAAAACAATAACAGGTCTTAAAGCTGGCACATATACTCTTAAAGAGACAGCTGCACCTGATGGCTACGAAAAGGCTGACGACATTGAGTTTACAATTGCCGACGGCGGTGCTATTACTTCTGATCCTGCAAATGCTGTAAGTGACACTAATTTAATCACAATGATTGACGAAGCCACTACAGAACCGATTTATTCCGTTAAATTCCAGAAATATATTAAAGATACAACTACCGTTCTTAGCGGCGCACGCCTTCAGTTGACAACCACAGCTGGTGATTTTATTGATGAATGGGAAAGCAGTAATACCGAACACCAGGTAAACGGTCTTAAAGCAGGTACTTATGTGCTTTCTGAAACAACTCCGCCTACAGGATACAAAACGGCTGACCCGATTGAATTTAAGATTTCAGCTGATATTAATGGAGATGCGGTCATCACAATAAATAATGTAGAAGAAACTGACGGAATAATCGAAATGTACGATGAAGAAGAGCTTTATTCAGTAAAGTTCCAAAAGACAGACGATGATGACGCAGACCTTGCAGGTGCAACGCTCAAGCTTGTTGACAGCTCCGATAATGAAATTACAAGCTGGACTACTGATGGAACAATTAAAACCGTAGAAAATCTTAAAGCAGGTACATATACACTTAAAGAAGAAGGCTCACCTATCGGATATAATATCGCTAATGATATTACATTCGAAATCAAGCTCGGCGGAGATGTTTACATCGGTCAGAACAATATTGTAAACAAAACTATTGTAATGGTTGACGAGGCTATTAAATATGAGATTGAAATTGAGAAAATTGCCTCTGACACAAATACATTCCTTGAAGGTGCAACACTTGAGCTTGTTGACAGCTCCGATAATGTGGTTGCAAGCTGGACTACTACAGGAGCAGCCAAAACTATCACAGGTCTTAAAGCCGGTACATATACACTTAAAGAAGTAAACACACCTGCAAATTATATAAAGGCTGATGATATTGAGGTTACTATTGCTCCTGACGGAACAGTTAGCACAGACCCTGCTTCTGCATTGGTTAACAATGTAATCACAATGGTTGACGTCAAGAATACAACTCCATTACCTCAGACATACGAAGTTAAATTCAACAAGGTTGACGCTGACACAAACGCTCCTCTCAGCGGTGCAGTGCTTCAACTTTTAGACAGCTCCGACAATGAAGTTGACAGCTGGACTACTGACGGAGCAACTCATACTGTAACCGGTCTTGAAGCAGGTACATATACCCTCAGGGAAAGAACTGCTCCGAATGGTTATGAAGTTGCTACTGACATTACATTTACAATTGCCGATGGCGGCGCAGTTACTTCTAATCCTGCAAATGCTGTCAGCAATACCAATGTAATCACAATGGTTGACGTCAAGGATACAACTCCATTACCTCAAACATACGAAGTTAAATTCAACAAGGTTGACGCTGACACAAACGCTCCTCTCAGCGGTGCAGTGCTTCAACTTTTAGACAGCTCCGACAATGAAGTTGACAGCTGGACTACTGATGGAACAATCCATACTGTAACCGGTCTTAAAGCAGGTACATATACCCTCAGGGAAAGAACTGCTCCGAATGGTTATGAAGTTGCTACTGACATTACATTTACAATTTCTGACACTGGAGTTATCAGCAACTTGACTGACGGTGTTATTATAATGAAGGACAAAAAGGAAACCGATTCTTCTAACCCAGGCGATGGCGGAAACACTGGCGATAATGACAATACTGGGGATAACGATAATACTGGGGATAATGACAATACTGGGGATAATGACAATTCTGGGGATAATGACAATCCTGAGGACACTGACAGGCCTAACGTACCGTCCAATCCAAACAAGCCGTCCGAACCTAACCTTGGACCAGTAAATCCAAACTATGGACAGACATTTCCTTTTGTGCCTTTCCCCGACAAGGACAACAATGCAGATGATGATAAGGTTGAAAATTCCGAGGAAGAGCTTGAAGAACAATATCCCGAAGACGTAAGCAGCGGAACGGGAATCATCGAAGAAAGTGTATTCCTAAATGTTGGCACTAAACCGATAGTTGTTGTTCTTCCTGTATTCGGACTTGCACTCAGCGCACTTCTGATTATCAGAAACAAGAGCAAACGCAATTAACACTGTATAATGCGGTTTCGACTGCGCAAAAAAACAGGGTACCGAAACGGTACCCTGTTTTTTGTTTTAAAGGTCGGAATACAAATCCTTTTCATATACACCATTTCGAATAAATGCACCGAAAAAATCAGATGCCTTTTCAATATCCGATTTGTATGTAACACCAAACCATTTTTCCTCCGTGCGAAGAACCCTAATCGCTATCTCGCCGTCAAATAGGAGCTGCTGGACGAAAATGGGAAGAAGGAACTCCGCTTTAAGCGGATTTTTCGGTACATCGCTGTCAAAAAAATCTGCAAAGCCTTTTTCCAGCTTTTCTATGAAGCTTTTTTCAAAGCCCCATATATTCATAGAAACTATTGAATTCGGGTCAATTTCTTTTCCATCAGACTGCACGCTGTTTCCCAATTTTTCCACATTTTCCGTTTCGATAATACTCAACAGATTGCCTTCATTATCTGTACAGCATATACCTCGTGTCACGCCGCCATTTTCGGACAACGTATTTTTCAGCTCATAACCTGCCATACAGCATCTATTCTCCGACGTTTCGTTGTTTATATAGTTGTGTATTTTCTGAAACGCTCCCCTTCCATAATAATCATCTGCATTTATTACAGCAAACGGTCCGTCAATTTCATTTTTTGCACTCAGCACAGCGTGACCCGTACCCCAAGGCTTTTTTCTGTCCTCGGGTACATTTGCCGGAATATCGGAAAGCTCCTGAAAGACATATTTCAGTTCAACGTTATTCCGCTTGCACACAGGTTCTATACGACTTCCAATTATTTCTTTGAAGTCATTTTCTATATCTTTTCTTATAACAATAATTATTTTCTCAAAACCAGCTGCAATTGCGTCATGGATTGAATAATCCATAATTATTTCGCTGTTTGCACCTACAGGGGAAAGCTGCTTTATTCCATCGGCAAATCGGCTGCCGATACCTGCCGCCATAATTACCAAGCTTGTTTTCATATTGCCACCTTCTGTTCCGGAGTTTTATTGTGTAACTTAATTATACAATACAGCAATATAGGTTGTCAATTGTCACATAAGGCTGAATTATGAGAAAATAATTGTATAAAATCAAACAGGGCATAAAAGGAAGCCTATTTACAATTATGCTGTTTTTGTTAATTATTTGTTGTTGAATACAGCTGTAAAACGTGGTAAAATTGTTGTATATTACTGTTCGGAGGTTATTTACTATGAATAGAAAAATTTTGAAAAAGGTTGGTGCAGCGGTAGCTGCGGCGATTATGCTTGCTTCATTTGCGGGCTGTAGCAAAGAAAAATCTAAGGATGCTCCTGACGAAACAACAGTTACCGAGTCAGCTGTTGTTCATGATGAAATGCGTGACATTCCTTCAACTGAACTTGTGAAGGAAATCAAAATTGGCTGGAGTCTCGGCAATACCCTTGACTCAACAGCAACAGGAATTGGCGCTGAAACTGCCTGGGGCAACATAAAAACCACAAAGGAAATGATTACAGCCGTCAAGGACGCAGGCTTCAACGGAATAAGAGTTCCTGTAACCTGGGGCACTCATATGGACGCTGAAAACAAGGTTGACGAAGAGTGGATGAACCGTGTTCAGGAGGTTGTTGACTACGCTTACACTCAGGATATGTATGTAATTCTCAATATTCATCACGAGGACTGGCATGACCCTTACTATGACACAGCTGAGGCTTCAATTGCAAAGCTTCAGACTCTTTGGACTCAAATTGGAACACGCTTTGCAGAATATGATGAACGCCTGATTTTTGAGGGTATGAACGAACCAAGAAAGAGAAATACTCCTCAGGAATGGAACGGCGGTGACAAGGAAGGTCACGATGTTGTAAATCAGATGAATGCTGCTTTTGTTGAAACAATTCGTGGACTCGGCGGAAACAATGCAAAGCGTCACCTTATGCTCCCTACATACGCAGCAAACTCAGGTGCTTCAGCAATCGGTGATTTAGTTATTCCCGAAGGCGATGACAAGCTTATCGTTTCAATTCACGCGTACCTCCCATATGCTTTTGCACTTGGCGGTGACATAGCTCAGCGTGAGTTTGACCCCGAAGGAAACGGCAAGGAAATTACAAACCTTATGTCCTCCCTCAAAACTACATTTATCGACAAGGGTATTCCTGTTATTATCGGTGAGACAGGTGCAAGAAGCAAGGCTAATGAGGATATCCGTGCTGAATGGGCAACCTTCTATATAAGCAAGGCAAAAGAAGTTGGTATCCCCTGCTTTATCTGGGATAATTGCGCTTTCAACGGAACAGGCGAAAACTTCGGTCTGCTTGACAGATTAACCTGCACATGGAAGTTTCCTGAAATAATCGAGGGTTTTATGAAGGGGCTTGAATAAGCTGAAAAAAATGCTCCGATAAATCAATTCCAATACACACAAAGGGCACCGAGCCGTAAAGCTCGATGCCCTTGTTTGTTGTTGCGGCTTGGAGGCGGATACTATCCGCTATTCAAGCTCAAATGCACCTGTGTAAAGCTGATAATATTTGCCCTTTTCGGCAATCAGCTTATCGTGGCTGCCACGCTCGATTATACGTCCTTGTTCAAGAACCATAATCACGTCGGAATTCTTTACAGTGGAAAGTCTGTGTGCGATTACGAAAACCGTTCTGCCCTTCATAAGTGCGTCCATACCACGCTGAACAACCGCTTCGGTGTGGGTATCGATTGAAGATGTTGCCTCGTCCATAATCATTACAGGAGGGTCGGCAACTGCGGCACGGCTGATAGCGAGAAGCTGACGCTGACCTTGTGAGAGGTTGCTTCCGTTTTCGGTCAGCACGGTATTATAGCCGTTAGGAAGACGTGTTATAAAATCGTGTGCACCTGCAAGCTTTGCGGCTTCGATACACTCATCATCTGTTGCATCAAGACGTCCGTAGCGGATATTGTCCATAACCGTACCTGTGAAAAGGTTGGTATCCTGCAAAATCACGCCGAGGGAGTGACGCAGGTCGGCTTTCTTGATTTTGTTGATGTTGATACCGTCATAGCGGATTTTACCATCGTCGATATCGTAGAAACGATTGATAAGGTTTGTGATTGTTGTTTTGCCTGCACCTGTTGCGCCGACAAAGGCAATTTTCTGCCCCGGCTCAGCAAAGAGTGAAACGTTGTGGAGCACGATTTTATCGTCAACGTAGCCAAAGTCAACGTCGTCCATAACAATATCGCCTTGGAGACGTGTGTATGTTACAGTACCATCTGCCTGATGAGGGTGTTTCCACGCCCATATGCCTGTACGCTCCTTGCACTCAACAAGCTGTCCGTTTTCTTCCTTGACGTTGACAAGAGTTACATATCCATCGTCAACCTCAGGCTCTCTGTCGATAAGGTCAAAAATTCTTTCTGCACCTGCAAGACCCATTACAACGGAGTTAATCTGGTGAGAAACCTGACCGATACTTCCTGCAAACTGCTTTGTCATATTAAGGAAAGGAACAACAACACTGATGCTGATTGCCATACCTGAAAGGCTGAGATTTGTTACGTTGTTCAGATAGAGGAAACCTCCTGCGATTGCTACGATTACATAGAGGACGTTGCCCATATTGTTCAGGACAGGACCGAGAATGTTTGCGTACTTATTTGCCTTTTCTGAGGCAAGAAAAAGCGCCTCGTTGATTTTGTCGAAGTCAGCCTTGCATTCTTCCTCGTGGCAGAAAACCTTGACTACCTTCTGACCGTTCATGATTTCCTCGATATAGCCTTCTTCCTTACCGATTTCAATCTGCTGCTTGACGAAGTATTTTGCAGAGCCGCCGCCTACCTTTGATGTCACGATAAGCATAAGAATTACGCCCACAAGCACCACAATCGCAAGCCACACGCAGAAATACAGCATAATTGAGAAAAGAGTTGTTATAGTCAGAATTGAAACAAGAAGCTGAGGAAAACTCTGGGATACCATCTGACGGAGAGTGTCTATATCGTTGGTATAATGGCTCATAATATCGCCATGGTTTGTTGTGTCGAAAAACTGCACAGGCAAATCCTGCATTTTGTTGAACATCTTCTCACGGAGCTTTTTCAGCGTACCCTGAGTGATAATTGCCATTGTCTGATTGAATGCAAAGCCTGACAGCAGAGACAGCACATAGAAAACAACAAGAATTAAAACTGTACTGATAATTGTTCCTTTAACGCCTTCCCAGTCACCGCTTTGCCAGCTTGTTTCAACGGCTGAGATTACCCTCTGCATAAAGATTGACGGCATTGAGCTGACTATTGCATTGAACACGATACACACGAGAGTCAGCGGCATAAGCACGGGATAAAACTCAAAAAGCGTTTTGAGAACACGTTTTACTGTACCTTTTTTTACGGTTGGTCTTTTGTTATTCTTCATCGCTGTCACCTCCTGTCTTATTCTGAAGGACGTAGAGGTCCTTATAGATTTCATTTGTTTTCAGCAGCTCATTGTGTGTACCTGCGGCGCTTATTGTACCGTTTTCCATAACAACAATAAGGTCAGCGTCCTGCACGGAGGAGATACGCTGGGCAATGATAAGCTTTGTGGTTTCGGGGATATACTCACGCATTGCGGCTCTGATAAGTGCGTCTGTCTTTGTATCTACGGCACTTGTTGAGTCGTCCATAATAAGAATTTTCGGCTTTTTCAGCAGCGCACGGGCAATACAAAGTCTCTGCTTCTGACCGCCTGACACGTTTGCACCGCCCTGCTCGATATATGTATCGTAGCCATCGGGGAAACGCACGATAAACTCGTCAGCCTGAGCAAGCTTGCAGGCTTCAATCATTTCCTCGTCTGTAGCATTCTTATTACCCCAACGGAGATTGTCTTTGATTGTGCCTGAGAAAAGGATATTTTTCTGGAGCACAACAGCAACCTCGTTACGGAGGGTTTCGAGGTCGTACTCACGAACGTCACGTCCGCCAACAAGAACTGTACCCTCAGTTACGTCATAAAGACGTGAGATAAGCTGTACAAGGGTTGACTTTGATGAACCTGTACCGCCGATAATACCAACGGTTTGTCCCGATGCAATATGAAGATTGATACCCGAAAGAGTATTCTTTTCGGCTGTTTTGGAATACTTGAAGCTAACGTTGTTGAAATCGATAGAGCCGTTTGCGATATTGAAAATTGGATTTTCGGGATTGCTGAGGCTACTCTGTTCATCAAGCACCTCAACGATACGCTTCCCCGACTCGGAAGCCATTGTAATCATTACAAACACCATTGAAATCATCATAAGGCTGTTTAAAATCATAAAGCTGTATGTAAGAAGTGCACTGAACTGACCTACATCAAGGTCAAGACCCTTTGATGTGATGATTGTGTATGAGCCGAAGGAAAGCACGAACACCATTACTGCGTAAAGACAGAACTGCATAATCGGACCGTTAAGAGCAAGAATACGGTCAGCCTTTGTAAAGTCAGCACAAACGTCCTCAGCAGCTGTATTGAACTTTTCCTTTTCGTAATCCTCACGGACATAAGATTTTACAACACGGATACCCTTTACGTTTTCCTGAATAGAGCTGTTTAGACGGTCATACTTTTTGAACACTTTCTTGAACAGCGGCATTGTTTTTGCTGTAACAATAATGAGCGCAACCGCAAGAATTGGTGCTACAATAAGGAAAATGAAAGCCATTCTTCCGCCCATTACAAATGCCATTACAAATGCGAAAATCAGCATAAACGGACAGCGTACTGCCATTCGGATAATCATCATAAATGCCATCTGCACATTGGTTACGTCGGTTGTAAGACGTGTAACAAGGGAAGATGTGGAAAATCTGTCGATATTCTCAAACGAAAAATTCTGAATGTTATAGAACATATCCTTACGCATATTTTTTGCAAAACCGCAGGAAGCTGTTGCGCAGGTTATGCCTGCAAGTGAGCCGAAGGTCAGTGACAGGATTGCCATTACAACCAGCACAAGTCCGTAATTGAGGATTGTTTTCATTTCACAGCCGCCCTTAATCTGGTTAACCAGCTCGGCAATTATGAATGGAATAATACATTCCATAACAACCTCAAGCGATACAAGTATAGGTGTCAGAATGGAATCTTTTTTATACTCCCTTACGCATGACGCCAGTTTTTTTATCATACAAAATATACCGTCCTTTCTGCGTTCCCCCATGGAACGAATTTTCGTATTTTTTGAAAAACAATTTTTATTATACCATATTTTTTGCCGAAAAATAAGACATATAAAATTAACATCTTAACAATTTGTTAATATCATTTTATATCGCACAGCATATTGACTTAACTCTGCTAAAGCGTTATAATAATAGTATGTAAATTATCCCAATATCTGATAAGGGGGAAAAATATAATGTTCTGTGTATATTGCGGTGCAAAAATGCATGATAAAGCTAAATTCTGCCCTCAGTGCGGAAAGCCTATAGCGGAAGTTAAACCTGCTTTGGAAGAAAAAAAATTTCCTGTAGAAGAACCTATTTCTATTGAGGAAGCTGTTTCTGTAGAGGAAACCGTTCCCGTAGAAGAAACTACTCCTATAGAAGAAGCTGCCCCTGTGGAGGAAATCACTCCTGTTGAGGAAACCGTTTCTGTGGAGGAAACCGTTTCTACGGAAGAAACCGTTCCCGTAGAAGAAGCGGCTTCTGTGGAGGAAACTGCCGAACAGCCGATTACTGTTACTGCTGAAGGGAAAAAACCTGCAAAGAAAAAGGGTACTGCAAAGAAAAATATCAAGGCAACTGTTATATACATAATTTCTGCGGCTATAGTTGCAGGAATAGGCTTTTTTGCTGTGCCTAAGCTTGCTTTTCCTTTTGCAGTTGAAAAGGCAGCTGAAAACGCATCTCCTGAAACAGCACTCTCGCTTTACAAAGCGGCAAATGACACTGAAGCAGCGTCCGACGCTAAGTTTGCAATTGCACAGGCTGCTCTTGAAGATGAGAATTTTGCCTATTCAGCAGCACTTTTCGGAGAGCTGAAAAATGAAGGCTATGCTTCAAATCCCGAAATTTCATCTTACCTTGATGAGGCTTACGGCGGAAGATGCCGTGTTCTTATAAACGGAGGGAAATACAATCTTGCCGAGGCTGACTCGACTCAGATTTCCGATGCTCTTCTAAGTGCATGCATTGTAAATGACACCATCATTTCAAAGGCAAAAATTCTTTCTTCGGAAGGTAAGACCGTTGAAGCCTATGAAATGGCATCAAAGGTAAATACATCTGCAGCTTATGACTCTGAGTCATATAACATTATTGTATATAATTATGCAGCTGAACTTTACAATGAAATGAAGTTTGAAGAAACTTATGCTATACTTGAAAAATCCACGGACAGCGCTTCGGTTGAGCTTCGCTGTTCAAGTGCATATCATCTTGCAAATGACCTTCTCAAAAAGAAGGATTACAAAAAGGCAATTGAAATGTATGAGTCAGCAGACGGTTACGGGAATTCCAAGGATAAGCTTAAAGAATGTCACTATATGCTTGGTCTGAGAGCATATAACACAGGCGATTATCAAACAGCTGTTGACCATTTCGGCAAATCGGATGACTACAAGGAAAGCGCTGAATATCTGAAAAAGTCCCAGCAAAAGCTTGATGAGAAAACTTACTATTCAGGCTGGGCTGTTGAGGGACACGCTACAAATTACGTACACCCTATGTACTTTGAAAGCGCCGGTGAAATGAAACGCATCTCAAAGGAAGATGAGTTTTTCGCTTACTTTACAATTACCAACAAAAACGGTAACACAAACTCCGTTACAATTGATGTTGAATTTGCTACTCCTGACGGAGAGGTTGTAAAAGAAACAATCAAGTATGTAAATCCTGATGACACCTGCTATGCAAGCTTTGCTTACGAAAGTCCTGAAATCGGAGCTACAGGTATGGCAAGCTTCACTATTACACTTGCTGAAACGGGTGAAGTTCTCGGCACATTCTATTTTGAAATTTATTGATATCGGAAGGAGGACGACTTGCTATGAATACTCAGACTGAGGAAAACAAGGTTGCTGAGACTCAGCAGCCTATTGAAAACACTGCAAACTCTGCAAGGAAAAAGAAAGCTGTACCGACTGCAGCAAAAGTGATTTTATGCATTCTTCTTTCGGTAATTCTTGCTGTTTCAGTTATTCTGACAGCGGCTTCTGTAATTGTCAGAGTGACAGTTACCGAAAAAAATATCGACAAGCTTCTTGACAACACTGACTATATGACAATCCCAATCACAATTGACAATATACAGTCCAATCTTTACGAAATGTTCTTTATTGCCTTTGCAAACAGCTCGACCGAGCATGTAGACATCTATAAGCTCGCTGAGGAGACTGAATTTGAAGTGCTGATTGCTGAGCAGCTTTACAACTATGCAGCGTTTATTCTCTATGATGAAAGGCTTGAAGGCATTGACAGCGATATTATCAAGGATTTCTATGATGAACACGCTGACAAGATTGACAAAGCTTTCAACATTACCTACAGCAAGGACGAAATTTACGCTATTATCGAGGAACAGGACGAGCTTTTCTCCAAACTTACCAACAACGAGATTGAGGCTTCAATTCCAATGATTAAGCTTATAAGATTTGTAATGTCTCCTGTGGCACTGATTATTTTTGCAGTGCTGACGGTTGTGTGTATCGTGCTTATCGGTGTACTGTCCCGAAGCGTGGGTACTCCACTTGTTGTTACGGGAATTTCTGCGTCGGCAACGGGGCTTGCGGGTGCAGTTGGTTCCTGCCTTGCAATTTTCGGTGCAATCGGCATCCCATCAACACCTGTTACCGCAGCAAGCATTATCTGGCAGGGGGCGTCCAGTGCTCTGATTCCAAACATTTGCACAATTTTTGTATACATACTTACAGCGGGAATTCTGCTTATTCTTACAGGAGGATTTATCGGACAGATACGCAGAAATTTAAGACGTGCAAAGAACAGCTGATAAAAATTTACACCTGAGATGCATTACGCTTCTCAGGTGTTTTGCATATTCCCCCAAAACTTGCAGATAATACTGCAAGGTGATTTGTTATGAAAAAGGACAAGCTTTATTTTTCCATACTTGGTGCAATAACAGGAGTGTGCAACGGTCTGTTCGGCTCGGGTGGCGGAATTGTT
>JAZSHA010000252.1:0-13661 GCA_045533025.1 Oscillospiraceae bacterium | reverse complement strand
AGACACAGGACTCCCCACGGTTTAAGCACACACAGTGTTCGATATCACAGCCGCCCGACTCTCAGGTCAGACATACTCCACGGAAATTCCCCTGCAAACCGCAGGCCACCTTCCGCTTCCTCGCAAAAACATATAAAATACGGTGTAATCAGCCACCGTAAACAGCTACAATTTTTGTAACTGTCGCAGTCACGCAAGAAATATTATAGCACCAAAACCCTTTAATTGCAAGGGTTTGGTGCTATTTTCCGAACTTTTTGATATAGAATTTAAAAGAATTTTCAAGTCGTTTTTTGTGCAACTTCACAAAATTGATTACACCCCGTATAAACTGCGCAGAACAGGGGAATACTTAATAACTTTCTGTAATTATCCGATCGGATTTTCCAGCTCCGCAACAGCATTAACGTCCAACACCTCAACCATATAAGCGTATCCATTCTCGCCATCGGAGTTTTTCTGCGTAAAGTTAAGGAAATTGCCATCCTTATCAAAGGTGTATGTTGTAACAAAGTTTTCAAGGGAAGTTCCCAGCGCCTCGTTTATCTTTGCCGTGTCATAAATATAGGTATAAGTCACGTTGCCCTCATCGTCAGTAACCGCTGTTGAGCCTGACGCATAGAGGTTTACATAGAACAGCAGACCACCTATGGAATAGGGATGCGGATTTTCAGCTGTATAGGCAATATAACCTTCACTGCCCTCATTGAATATCGAAACGTTTCCGTCATCAATCACATAAAATGGACCGCCGTCGCTGTATTCCACAAAAAGCCTTCCGTCAACAATTCTCTCGTAAAGATAGCTCTGCGTGCCGTCCTCATTGTTCATAAAGGAAAACACCTGGTCAGTCTCGCCCGTAACAAGGTTTGTCAGCATATACCTGCCGCTTTGCCAAAGCTTTGCACTCTCAACAAAAGCCTCGACCTGCTCCCTTCCTTCAAGCTCCACGACCTTTTTCAGCGGCGAACAGCCTGTCAGACCTGTCACACATATACATATTAATAATAGTATAGGAATAAATCTTTTCACTTTGCACCTCATCTGTAATTCTTATCTGTAATTCTTCAAATCAGGAAGCTCATCAAGGGTAAGCACTCTCTTGTCAGCGTAAACCTTTTTCAGCATTTCCTTGTCCGTGTATTCCTCATTATACATATTGTTCTTCACAGCAAAATCACCGCACCAGGTATTAAACCATGCCCACTTTGAATTTGCCGCAAAAGCGCTGTCAATATCAAACAGCACGCCGTTTTCGGTAAGTGCAACAAGCTTGTTTTCATTACTGTATGCAGCAGCCTCAGCAAACTTTGAGGTCTGCGGCTGATAGGAGTGCTTGTCGGCGTAAATATCCTCACCGATTATGTCCACATACTTGTCCCCGGGGTACCAGTCTGCACTCTGACCGTTGTAAACCCATATAAGGTTGTTGCAGCCGTAAACATCGGTAAGCTGCTCATAAAGGTAAACCCAGAGCTTCTTGTAAGCATCAGCGCCCTTTGCTCCCCACCAGAACCAGCCGCCCGAAGCCTCGTGCAGAGGTCTCCACAGCACGGGAACGCCTTCCGCCTCAAGTCGGTTCAGCTGTTTTGCAATTCCCTCAATGTCCTTGTCCAGCAGCTTCTTGCCCTCAGGGTCACTGCCGTCCATAACCTTTGCAATATCAAAATCTGTGTTTTTGCTGTAAAAACCGCCCCACCAGCGCGGATTACCGTTCTCGTCAGTACCGTTTTTCATGTATTCATTCGGAGCATTCCAGTGCCAGCAGTAAGCTACAATACCGCCCTGATTGTTGCAGTGGTCAATAGCAACCTCAACCGACCTGCCCGTTGTACCTTTTGCAACCCTGCCGAGAGAGTAATCCATCATATCAAGGCCAAGTATAGCAGGGTATCTGCCCGTTTCCGCCTTGACAGCCTTGAATTCGGGACCGTTCACGCCGTAATCGCAGACCTGACCCGAAAGAATTTTTTCGCCGTAATTGTCGCAAAGAAACTTGAACAGAGCCTTTGTTTCCGCCGTAGCGTCAGGATTTATAAGCTCAGCCTTTACATTATAAATTTCCTCGGAAATACCCTTCGCCGCAGTAATCGTAAGTTTGTCCAGATAAATCCAGCCCCATGACTGAGTAAGGGTAATCCTGTGTTCACCTGCATCAAGCATAATATTTGTAACCGTTCCGTCAGAACACCGCTCGTTCAGATGCTTTACATTGCCGACTCCGTTTCCGTCAACGGAAACCACATTTTCCTTGTCCGAGCCGATACCCTTTCCCGTAAAGGTAAGGTTGTACACTCCGCTTTTTTCAATGTCAACAACAAACTCAACATACTGCTTCGACTCAGAGAACATTCCGATACCTCTGCCGCCTGAAAATTCGTCAACAGCCGTTTCACTAAGACCACCGTGCAAAACCGCGTCCTCCGCTTCGATAACAATATCTCCGCCCTGTACCTTTTCGGCAGGCTTGTCAGCCTTTTGCGCTGTTTCAGCTGTTGTTGTCACCGCTGTTGTGGTTTCGGCTGCTGTAGCTGTTGTAGTTTCAGCTGCTGTTACAGTATCAACAACCTCCGCAGTTGTCACAGTTTCAGCCGCAGTAACCGCCTCCGTTGTTTCGGCTGTTGTTTCAACCGTTTCAGCCGATGTAGTTGTCATATCTGTAACAGCCTCGGACGCGGTTGTTGTTTCAGCCGTTGCAGTTGTAGTAACCGTAGTTGTTTCGGGTACAGTTGTAGTTTCAGCTGTTGTAGTTGCTGCGACTGTTGTGGTTTCAGACACGGTTGTAGTTTCAGCAGTGTCCGTCTGAGCCTTGCACCCAACAAGACATAAGCACATTAACAATAGTATAAGCTTTTTCATTTCAAACCTCATTCCTCTGAATAAACACGTACATAATCAACCTTCATATAGTCGGGAAGCTTTTCAGGAGAAAGTTTACTGTTTGTCCACGAGCCCATCTCCGACGTAATCTTTATGTACAGCGGCACCTTGCAAGTGCCGTACGCCTGTTTGGCTTCTGTTCTCCAGCTTTCCTTTCCATCAATGTAATAAACATACTCATCTTTCGTCCATAACAGAGAGAAAGTGTGGTACTCGCCGTCATAAACATCAGCAGGCGCCTTGAAGCCGGACACCTTGTGCGCCGCACCGTAACCGTCCCAGTTAAGGGTATTCTGAATCAGCTTCTCATCATAATAAGCCGACTCCATAATATCGATTTCCGTACCGTTTATACCGCCGTTTGTTTCATCAGCAACCGACTCACCCATAAGCCAGAACGCCGTCCAGTAACCAGGAACAGTGTTTACCGTGCATCTTATCTCAAAATACCCGTAAGCCTGTTCAAACTTTCCCTTTGAACGGACTCCGCCGCTTAAATATCTGTCAGTTTCCTTATCATAGCTCATCTCAATAATAAGATTTCCGTCCCCATCAAGATAGGACATATCGTTGTCCCAATGATTATTCAAATCCTGTCTCGGCCATTCGGGACATCTCTCCCACTTTGCAGTATCAATATCATTGCCGTCAAAATTATCCTCAAAAGAAAGCTTGTACTTCCTGCCCTCTATTTCAATAGCAGTGTAATCCTCCTCAACAACCTCGGTTTCAGCAGCAGTTGTAGTTGTAGCAGCGGTTGTAGTTTCCACTGTAGTGGTTGTTACAGCCGTTGTTGTCTCAGGTACAGTTGTAGTCTCAGCTGTTGTGGTCGTTGTAACCGCAGTTGTTTCGAGTACAGTTGTAGTCTCAGCTGTTGTAGTTGTAGTAACCGTAGTTGTTTCGGGTACAGTTGTAGTCTCAGTTGTTGCAGTTGTTGTAATCGCAGTTGTTTCGGGTACGGTTGTAGTCTCAGATGTTGCAGTCGTTGTAATCGCAGTTGTTTCGGGTACAGTTGTAGTATCAGTTGTTTCCGTCTGAGCCTTGCACCCAACAAGACATAAACACATTATTAATAGTATGAGCTTTTTCATTTTTTCACCTCATATCACAAATGGGCGAACAGAGTCCGCCCATTCAAAATCAAACTGAAACATTACACAAAACCGCAACGTTGTGCAAACACGGACGTTTTACGGTTTTGCGCTTGCGCAAAATAGCAATAGCACATCAACTGCGCCGGCGTTTTTTCGCAACCCAACACAAAGTCGCAACATTGTGAAAACTACGGTGTTTTTGCAAAGCAAAAACCCGTAAACGAACGCTTGCGTTCGTTTTAATATGCTTTACCCCAATATACCATAGTCTTTGCAGGCTTGCCGCAGCATACACACTTGTCGGAAAGGTTTTCCTGTTCGAAAGGAATACATCTTGAGCCAACGCCTGTTACTTCCTTGACCTTATCCTCACATTCCTCTTCTCCGCACCACATTGCCTTTACGAAGCCGTCGCCGTTCTGTTCAAGTGCAGCAACGATTTCGTCCATAGTTGTGCAGGAGTAAGTGTGCTTCTCACGGTTTTCGAGAGCCTTGTTGAACATTCCCTCAGGAATTTCCTTGCCAAGCATATCGAGAACAGCGTCAACCACGTCGTCAAGCATTACGTCACGCTTTTCGCCGTTGTATCTTGTAGCTGCAACACACTTGTTATTCTCAATGTCCTTAGGACCGATTTCAATTCTTACAGGTACACCCTTCATTTCGTACTCAGCAAACTTCCAGCCAGGGGAGTTCTCGCTGTCGTCAATCTTGACACGAACACCAACAGCCTTGAGCTGGTTTGCGATTTCCTCAGCCTTGTCAAGAACGCCTTCCTTGTGCTGCTGAATAGGAATGATAACAGCCTGAATTGGTGCAACAGCAGGCGGAAGAACAAGACCGTTATTGTCGCCGTGTGTCATAATGATAGCACCGATAAGACGTGTTGTAACACCCCAGGAAGTCTGGTGTGGGAACACCTTCTTGTTTTCCTTGTCGGTGTACATGATTTCAAATGCCTTTGCAAAGCCGTCGCCGAAGTAATGGGAAGTACCAGCCTGAAGTGCCTTACCGTCGTGCATAAGAGCCTCGATTGCGTAAGTAGCTTCTGCACCTGCAAACTTGTCGCTTTCTGTCTTCTTGCCCTTTACAACAGGCATAGCAAGGGACTTTTCACAGAACTCAGCGTAAACGTTGAGCATCTTTTCTGTTTCAATAACAGCTTCCTCAGCTGTAGCGTGGATTGTGTGACCTTCCTGCCAGAGGAATTCTCTTGAACGGAGGAATGGACGTGTAGTCTTTTCCCATCTTACAACAGAAACCCACTGATTGTAAAGCTTAGGCAGGTCACGGTAGGAATGAATGATGTTAGCGTAGTGCTCACAGAAAAGTGTCTCGGAAGTAGGACGTACACAAAGTCTGTCCTCAAGCTTTTCAGAGCCGCCGTGTGTAACCCACGCAACCTCAGGAGCAAAGCCTTCAACGTGGTCCTTTTCCTTCTGAAGCAGGCTCTCAGGAATGAACATAGGCATACAAACATTTTCGTGACCTGTAGCCTTGAACATACCGTCAAGAATTCTCTGCATATTTTCCCAGATAGCGTAACCGTAAGGACGGATTACCATACAGCCCTTAACGGAGGTGTACTCAATGAGTTCAGCCTTCTTAACAATGTCGGTGTACCACTTTGCGAAGTCCTCGTCCATAGAGGTAATCGCTTCAACTAACTTTTTATCCTTAGCCATAATTATTCTCCTTCATTTTCGGAATTTTTATTTTCATCTTTAACAAGTCCGCTTTTTGCACCGTCGGGACGGTCCTCAAACAAGCTGTAGACCTTGTAATTATCTTCGTTGATTTCTTCCTGTACCCTTTCGGGACTCGGGTCGGCAGGCTTGCCCATAAGCTTGTCGATAACCTTAGCCAGCTTCGGAGTAATCAGCGCAATAACCCACACCAGCATTAAAATGCCCAGCATAGCGCCGCCGAACTTAGCGTAAATAGCCAGCGACTCATAATTTATAGCGAGCATTACATTTACAGACACCTGCCCAACTCCTTTCGCAATAGATAGAATAATTATAGCATATATTTTTTGAAATTACAACAGCATACTATTAAAAAAACGGCACAAATTCGGTCTTTTCTTTGGCAATAACACTTATAGGGTGAGCGTTCCCGAAAACGATAACTCTGTCGCTGTGCTCCGCCATAATTTTGTCAGCGGCGGCATAACAGCCCTTATAGTAGCGCTTTGAAGCAAAGGTTACTGTTGTTTCCCTTCTTGCGTGAGCCATATAATAATAATCACGGTCTTCCTCGCTCCAGTCAGCAGCCTGTTCTTCATAGGGGATAATCAAGTGCACCTTTATACCTACAAGCACCGCAACCAACGCCGACCACAGCGGAATACCCCTTTCGCAGTTTGTGTAAAGCTCAGTTATGTTTTCCTTACGGAGATTTAAAATAAACACTGAAATACGTTCTTTCAGTGCCTTGGTTTCCTGTTCGTTAAATTGTATTTCCTCGCCTGTTGAAACTATCGTGCAAGTCATAGGTTTACCTCCTGAATTATAGTTTTAAATATAATAACATACTTTTCCACTCTTTTCAACTCTATAGGGTTAAACTTTACAGAGTTAATTTTGTACAATATGGATATACTGTACAAAAGGAGAGTGTGTTATGGATTTGACAACAGCAATACAAAACCGTATTCGACAGCTTTGCAGCGAACGAAATATCACAATAAACAAACTCTCTACAATCTGCGGAATAACACAATCCACGCTGAACAATATTTTCACCCGTCCGAACAACAAACCAACTGTTTCAACAATTAAAAAGATTTGTGATGGATTGAATATCACTTTGGTCGATTTTTTCAACACACCCGACTTCAATAATCTTGAACAAGAAATTCAGTAACCGCTTGCTTTGCAGGCGGTTTTGTTTTTGCATATTGCTCCACATAATTATGTTATAATATGTAACATACATCATAACATATAATTATATTCATAGTCAAGATATAATTTATGTTAGAGGTGATATTATGGAAAAGAAACTGCAAATAACTAAAAAAGGCACCCTAAAAGGCGATGACGGACACAAAGTATTTTCCGTAAGAATTAAAGATGCAACCGTAAACAAGCTTGACGAAATCTCCATTCAAACAAACCGTTCACGAAATGAACTTATAAATATAATGCTTGAATTTGCACTTGACAATTATATCATTGAAGAATAATCAAACCCGTTTGTACCAAAAACAAACGGGTTTTTGCATTGCAAATCTATACCATATAGCGCTAGCAGGAGTGGGTGAGGTTTAGGGAAAAGGGGAGCGCGAGGGGGAAAACCGCAAGGAGAGGGAGAGGACGGCGTGCGTCCTTAGCGATTGATGAGTCCTCTCCCTCTCCTGAAGGTTTTCCCCCTCGTATTTCAACGCAGAAACTATATTTCTCAATAATAATCATGTAAAGAATTACATAGCAAAGGGACAACCTTCAGGAGAGGAGGAAAGCCCCCCTCGCTACCCCCTTGATTTCTCCGCAAAACAGAGTTATAATATGATAAACAATCAGCGTTGAAAGGAGAAACATAATACAATGCCCCGATTTTTTACCGACTCACCTGCCGAGGATTTCATCACCGTAACGGGCAGCGACGCGCGCCATATCGGCTACTCCCTGCGAATGAAAAAGGGCGAGGAAATTACCTTCTGCCATAACGGCACCGATTACGGCTGCGTAATAGAAACCATTTCCGAAACCGAGGTTGTATGCCGTGTCCTCGAAACTGCACAGAGCAAAAGTGAGCCCAGCGTTGAGCTTACGCTCTATCAGGCGTACCCCAAACAGGACAAGCTTGAGCTGATAATTCAGAAAACCACTGAGCTTGGCGTAACAAGAATTGTTCCCTTTATCTCCTCACGCTGTATTGCACGTCCCGACGAAAAATCCTACCGCAAAAAACAGGAACGTATGCAGAAAATTGCCGAGGAGGCTGCCAAACAGTCGGGCAGAGGGAAAATCCCCGAAATCGCGCCCCTTATGACTATGAAGCAGGCACTTGAAGATATGCAGAAATCCGAACTGAAGCTTTTCTGCTACGAAAACGGAGGAGAAAAGCTGAGCGCTGTTCCTGTCACTGAGGCTAAATCAATCGCTGTTATGATTGGCTCGGAGGGCGGCTTTGAGCGTGCCGAGGCTGAGGCTGCCGAAAATGCGGGAGCAACTCAGATATGGCTGGGAGAGAGAATTCTCCGTTGTGAAACCTGCCCCATAGCCGTTACTGCAATTCTTATGAACCTTACGGGAAATATGTAATACTAAAACAAATCCGCCGCACAGAACCGAAATTCTGTACGGCGGATACTCTCTCTAAACGAATATTGAAAATATCGTTACGAATATTGGAAATATCGTTACGAATATTAGAAATATCGTTATTATCCTAAAATATATACATTTACGTCACGTCTGCCCCAGTTGTAGCACTCGCTCTCTGTGTCCATATAAAGGTCAACGAGAACACGTCCGCTTCTCATTGCTCCGCCTGTATCTTCGGCAACAGCGTAGCCGTAGGTTCTTGTTCCGTCAGCGGAAACAATATAAAGCTCTGTACCGTAAGGGATAACCTTAGGGTCAACAGCAACATAACCAACCTGAGCGGTTTTGCCTGTTGATGTGATTGCACCTGCGGAAGCTGTATAAGCTGTAGCTTCGCCTGTGATAACATCTGTATAGTTCACAGGAATACCGTTTGCGTCAAGCTCAACGCTTGAGCTGTTCGGAGTATTTCCCGCAGGAACAGCCGCCTCATAAACAGGCTCAGGCTCTTCCATTGTACCTACAGCGATTACTTCGTCAACAGGGTGTGTAATATCTTCATCGATGACGTCGGAGGAAACAAGCTCGCCGTCCACATAAACGTGACGGAAAGTTGTTTCGACCTCGCCCTCTTCACCGTCAACCACAGTTTCGGTACGTCCGACGAGCAGCTCGTCGTCCTCTTGATACTTTGTTGCGTATTCAATAACCTCAACCTGGACTTCTTCAACAATGTTGACACGGTTTATAATAATTTCGGTACCGCTGCCTAAGGGCTCGCTGAGACCGATGTTGATAAGGTCGTCATTAAAAATTTCAACATTTGCAGCCGCAATAGCGTCTGAAACATTGCCTGCGCATTTCACGCCGATGTTCTTTCCGTCAACCGCAATAGTAACCTCATATTCCTTTTCGGGCATTGCCGCAACAGCAGCCTTGCCTTCCATAGCAGGAGAAGCAGTAAGAGCAGTTACATCCTCTTTATTCATAACAGCCGCCGCACACACGGAAACCGTACCGATTGCCAATGCGCTTAAAGTTGTTACAACACTCTTGATTTTTAAGTTCTTTAAGATTTTTCTACAATTTACCGCCGCGCTGTTAAGAGCAGAGCGTTTATTTGCATTATTACTCATAAAGGACTCCTTTCGAAATTCATTGCTCATATTCGGTTACAATATGGTTACAAAAGTAACCGTTCAGCAACTTTTTTCATTATAATAATCAGACCGCTGTTTGTCAAGGCTTTTCATTGACCCGTTTTTGTTTACTTTGCACAAAACCGCTGTAAAAACTTGTTTGTTTAAAGGGATTAACTTCCATTTTCTATTGAAACACGCCAAATTCTGCCACAACATTTTAGGCATTTCCGCTAAATCACCTTTTAGTACAAGGGTGTGAATTACCATAAAATAGAATTACTGCCATTTTAATCAAGCTTTGTTGACAATTTTCAAGGTGCTTTTAACACTTCCGACGTTTTGTTTCAGCACTTTCAACAAATCCGTGTGCAAAATTTCTACTCTTTTTGTTTCACATTTTTTCACTGAAACCCTGCAAACTCTGAAAAAACCTGCATTCAAGCGCATAATCCGATAAAAAACTATTTACTATTTATCAATTATATATTATAATAGTATAGGAAAATAAATTCACATAAGGAAAGGAATTTACTATGGAAAACAACATCGAAAAAAGAAACGAATCCATCGAAATGCTTAAAACAACCATCGCAGTCTGTGCGGCACTGGTGCTTTTCCTTGCCTCTGCAGGCTTTATCGTGTACAAGTCCGTTTCCGCATACCGCCACAACGAACGCTGGAAGGACTATGACGAATGTGGCATCTGAAGCCGAAGGCTTCAGATGAACGAGGAATTAGGAATGCGGAATTAGGAATTAATGAGTTCGGCTACGCCGAATATACTTAATATTTGTCAGCTGCAATGCTATAATTTCACTTTTCACATTCTTGATTGCAAATTTCAGAAAGGATACTATTATATAGATGTTTTTATACAATGCAAAAATCTATCCGCAGGGGGAAAATGCGTCTGCAATTCCCTGCGGCTACATTTATATCGAAGACGGCAAAATCGCAAATGTTGCAGCTGGTACTCCTCTGAAAACTACAGACGAGGACATCGACCTGCACGGTCTGCGTGTATACCCAGGCTTCATCGACATTCACACCCATATGGGTCTTATCGGTGACGGTCAGGGCGCAGAGGGTGAGGACGTGAACGAGGACAGCGACCCTATCACTCCACACCTGCGCACAATTGATGGTCTGTGCTTTACAGACGGATATTTTGCTGACGCTGTAAAGACTGGTGTAACAGCCTGCGTAACGGGAGTCGGTTCAACAAATCCAATCGGCGGCGACCTTATTGCTGTTCACACAAGCGGCAGATGCGCTGACGAAATGCTTCTGAAACGTGTGGGAATAAAGTTTGCCCTTGGTGAAAATCCGAAGTCGACCTTTGCAGACAGAGATACCGCCCCCATAACACGAATGGCAACGGCGGCACTTATCCGTGAGGCACTGTACAAAGCAAAACGCTATATGCAGGACAAGGCTGACGCCGAGGAAAGTGACGAGTCCCTGCCTGAGTACGATATAAAATCCGAGGCGCTTATCCCCTTGCTTAACCGTGAAATCAAGGCACATTTCCATTGCCACCGTGCAGACGACATTATGACAGCGGTGCGAATTGCCGAGGAATTCAACCTTGATTATGTTTTGGTGCACTGTACCGAGGGTCACAAGGTAGCCGACCTGCTTGGCGAAAAAAGTGCATCGGCAGTTGTCGGTCCAATCATCTGCGACAGGGGAAAACCAGAGCTTGCAGGCTTAACCGTCGCAAATGCAGGTATACTATATAAAAATGGCGTGGACGTTGCAATCTGCACCGACCACCCCGAAGTGCCTATTCAGTATCTCCCTGCCAGCGCAGCATTTTGTGTAAAAGAGGGACTGCCCAAAGAAGCTGCAGTCCGTGCCATAACATCAACAGCGGCAAAAATCGCAGGCATCGACAATCTTGTGGGAGATATTGCCGTGGGACGAATTGCCGACCTTACCGTGACAGACGGCGACCCGCTGGAGATTATGACAAACGTGAAGATGACAATTATCGGCGGCAAAGTTGTTTATAATAATTTGTAAATCGAGGGAATTATTATGCGTGAAATAAACGTAACCGAAATAGAAAACACCGTTCGTGACCTGTGCATTCAGGCAAACCGCTTTCTTCCCAAGTCCCTTGTGGAGTGCATCGGCTGTTCGGTACGCTGTGAAAAATCGCCAACAGGCAGGGAAGTTCTTGCTGACCTTATGAAAAATATCGAAGCGGCTGAAACTGAGGAGCTTGCTGTCTGTCAGGATACGGGTATGGCTGTAATATTCCTTGACATCGGTCAGGACGTACACTTCGTGGGCGGCTCGCTTTATGAGGCAATCAACAAGGGCGTGTCCCGCGGCTACATCGAGGGTTATCTCCGCTGCTCAATCGTATCCGACCCCATTGAGCGTGTCAACACGGGGGACAACACCCCTGCTGTAATACATACCCGCATTGTGGACGGCGACAAGGTTTCTATTTCCGTTTGCCCAAAGGGTTTCGGCAGCGAAAATATGTCGAAAATGAAGATGTTCACGCCTTCTGCAACTATCGAAGAAATCGAGAATTTCGTTGTTGAGGTTGTTTCTGTTGCAGGCAGCAACCCTTGCCCTCCGATGGTTGTAGGTGTAGGCATAGGCGGCGATTTTGAGCACTGCGCTTACCTTGCAAAGAAAGCACTCTGCCGTGATGTTGCAATCAAAAATCCAAAGCAGCTTTACGCTGATATGGAGAAAAATATTCTTGTCAAGTCCAATAAGCTTGGTATCGGTCCACAGGGCTTCGGCGGAACAACTACCGTTCTCAGCGTTGCCATTGAGCAGGCTCCAACCCACATAGCAGGTCTCCCCATAGCTGTGAATATAGGCTGTCACGTTACAAGACATGCACATAAGGAAATATAAAAACAAAAGCACCTCATTTGAGGTGCTTTTTATTTTTCAGTTTTATGCTCTTACGTCAAGGATACTGCCCTTAGCGCCGGGGAACTTAGGAACTGAGTCCATCATTTCGATAAGATTCTGCGCCATAGCTTCAGTAGTTTCCATAGACTTTTTGGTCATGGCAGTATTGATGTTCATCTGAAGCTTAGAGCCGCTCATACTTGTTGACAACTGAGCAATTGAAGTCATCATATCCATAATGACATCCCCTTTCTGAAAAATTTATTTCCAAATGATTTCCCTGAGGAAATTATTCAGACATATTCTTGATTTCGCCGAGAAGCTCTGCGAAATTGTTGAGGTCAGCAATACACTTGTCAACAACTTCCTTAGTGCTCATAACTTCCTCGTTCATACCCTGTGAGAAGTCACCGATATGCTGCATAGTCTTTTCAATCTTATCAGCGGAAGCCTTACTTGTTTCAGCAAGGTTACGAACTTCCTGAGCGATTACGCCGAAGCCCTTACCGCTTTCCTTAGCTCTTGAAGCTTCGATGGAAGCGTTGAAGCCGAGAATTTTTGTATTGAGGGCAATATCCTGAATAACCTTTACAGTGCCCTTTGGGGAAGCAACCTCAGCAGCAGTATCCTCAGCAATCTTGTTTACACTTTCAAAGGTCTTTGCAAGAGTGTTGATACGCTTAACAGTGTCCTGAACAACGCCCTCAGCCTCAATAACCTTAGCAGCCATACTACGGTTTACTGTAGCAAGACCTGTGTTGGACTGGTTAGCCATATAATTGCTGTAAGCGGTCTGAGAAAGCACCTTAGCGATTGTGCAGAGGAAATCAGCAGCAAGGTCAATCTGCTTCTTGTCAACAATCTTAACCTTTCTGAGCGCTCTTATGTATTCATCAGGGTTGATATCAAGCTCCTTAGCAATTCTGCGGAACTCGTTTTCGTCGGGCTGTTCGGTAAGAACCTGACCGCCGATAAAGGAGCCGATAAACTGACCGTTTACCATAATTGGAGCAGCAAAGTCAACAAGACCTGCGTGACAGAAATAAGCCGCAGCACGACCTGTACGCATAGTCTGCTCACCGCCTGACTTATCGCAGCTTTCGCATCTTGCGCAGCCGAGATGGGATTTTCTTGTGTAGTTCATACAGAAATCGGTAAAGTTGCTGCCCTCAGTAACGGCATTGCCGTCAGCGTCAGTTGTAAGAGCAGCCATACCTGTAAGGTTAGCGAAGCTGTCCTGGATTTCCTGGAGAGTCGCAACATCTATCAAATCAGTAAGTCCAATCCATCAATAACAGAAAGATACACTAAATCAGAAGTTGATGTACTTATTCAAGAAAATGGACTACCAAAAGATTGGGGTAATCTTGGAAGTTCTTCAAAACAAG